>CAZCFC010000060.1:11581-13524 GCA_964497815.1 uncultured Cypionkella sp. | reverse complement strand
GGCGACGCAAGAAGTCGCTGTTGCTGGCCGCGCGGCTGTTTGTCTTTGTGCTGCTGCCCACCCTCTTTGCCGGCATCTACTATTACACCATCGCCACGCCGTTCTTTTCCACCAAGACCGAATTCGTGATCCAACAGGCCCAAGCCCCCTCGGCCAGCGGCATGGGCAGCCTGATGAGCGGGACACCGATGGCGGGCGCGCTTGATTCGATCACGGTGCAGGGTTATCTGCAATCGCAGGATGCCATGCAGCTGCTGGATCAGGACAACGGCTTTCGGGCGCATTACTCCAACCCCGCCATCGACCCGATTCAGCGTCTTGATCCTGACGCCTCCAACGCCTCGGCCTACAAGACCTACCGGCGCAACGTGAAAATCTCGTATGACCCCACCGAAGGCGTCATCAAGATGGAGGTGATCGCCGCCGATCCCGCCAAGGCTGTCGAATTTTCAAAGGCCTTGATTGGCTATGCCGAAGAACGGGTCGATGAAATCACCACCCGGATGCGCGATGATCAGATGAGCGGCGCTTTGGAAAGCTATGAGTCGGCGGAACAAAAGCTGCATGACGCCAACATGCGCGTTGTTGAATTGCAAAAGAAGTTCAAGGTTCTGTCCTCCGAGGCGGAAGTGGGCATGATCACCGGCCAGAACACCCAGCTTGAAACCCAGCTGACGCAGGACAACCTGTCGCTGGCACAAATGGAATCCAATGCCAGCCCCAACAAGGCCCGGCTTGACCCTTTGAAACGCCGCATCGCCACGCTGCAAAGCGAAATCGGCCTGTTGCGCGCCAAGTTGACCGAAGACGGGGCCGACGGGCAATCGCTGGCCAATGTGCAAAGCGAATTGCTGGTGGCGCAGGCCGATGTGCAAACCCGGCAATTGCTGCTGGCGCAATCGCTGCAGGCGATGGAGGTGGCGCGCACCAACGCCAACCGCCAGACCCGCTATCTGTCGATTTCGGTCAATCCGATTGCCCAGGACGAGGCGGCCTACCCGCGCGCCTTTGAAAATACTCTTGTGGTGATGCTGATCTTCGCGGGCATCTACCTTATGATCTCGATGACAATCGCGATTCTGCGCGAACAGATCACGGCCTGAGGACACGATGAAACATGTGAACATTGGCGGCCTGACCGTCGGAAATGACCGCCCGCTGCTGGTGATCGCAGGGCCTTGTCAGTTGGAAAGCCTGGATCACGCCCAGATGATCGCGGGCGAAATGGCGCAGGCCTGCAAGGCTGCGGGCGCGCAATATGTGTTCAAGGCCAGCTATGACAAGGCCAACCGCACCAGCCTGAAAGGCAGGCGTGGCTTGGGGATGGACTCCGGTCTGCAGGTGCTGGCGGCCATCCGCGCCATGGGCGTCCCGGTGCTGACCGATGTGCATGACATCGGTCAGGCGCGCGAGGCCGCCACTGTGGTGGATGTCATCCAGATCCCGGCCTTTTTGTGCCGTCAGACCGATCTGTTGTTGGCTGCGGGCGAAACCGGCGCGGTGGTGAACATCAAGAAGGGTCAGTTCCTTGCGCCATGGGATATGGGCAATGTTGCGGACAAGGTGGCCTCGACGGGCAACGAAAACATCCTGCTGACCGAACGCGGCGCCTCGTTTGGTTATAACACTCTGGTTGCCGATATGCGCGGGCTGCCCATCATGATGCGCACGGGCTACCCGGTGATCATGGACGCCACCCATTCGGTACAACAGCCGGGGGGCATGGGCGGCAGCAGCGGCGGCCAACGCGAATTCGCCCCGGTGATGGCGCGCTGTGCCGTGTCGCTGGGTGTGGCAGGTGTGTTCATCGAAACCCACCAGGACCCCGACAATTCGCCCTCGGACGGCCCGAACATGATCCACCTTCACCAGATGCCCGCCCTGATCAGCAGCCTGATGGCGTTTGATCGACTGGCCAAATCCAACCCATTGCACGTCTAGGC
>CAZCFC010000060.1:0-11481 GCA_964497815.1 uncultured Cypionkella sp. | reverse complement strand
TATCCAAAACCGGCGCATGTCGCGCGCTCGGTTCCCAGACCATATCAGGGTCAGATCATTGCCGCCCAACGGATCGCAGCCCCATCTTGCGGCGACCTCAGGCCACCTGTCCGGCCGCCCAGCCCGACGACCACGCCCACTGGAAATTATATCCCCCCAGCCAGCCCGTCACATCCACCACCTCGCCCACAAAAAACAACCCCGGCACCCCCCGCGCCATCATGGTGCGCCCGTCCAGGGCGGCCGTATCCACGCCCCCCAACGTCACCTCGGCCGTCCTGTAGCCTTCCGATCCTACGGGCCGAAGGCTCCAGTCCGAAATCATGCCGGCCACCCGTTCCAGATCGGCTCCGGCGATTTCGGCCATGGGGGCGACGATCCCCGACGCAGCCTCAAGATGCCGCGCCAGCCGTTCCGGCAGCATCCGCCCCAAAACCGTCCGCAGCGCCGCGCGCCCGGCCTCTTTCTTGCCCGCACGCAAAACTGCGCCCGCATCGACGCCCGGAGCCAGGTTCAGACGCACCGCCTCGCCTTCACGCCAATAGCTTGACGCCTGCAATACCGCAGGCCCCGACAACCCGCGATGGGTGAAAAGCACCGCCTCGTCAAAGCCAACTTTCCCCGCCGTCATCCGCCCCGCAACCGATACCCCCGCCAAGGGCACCATCCACTCCAGTTCCTGCGCCGCAAAGGTCAGCGGCACCAGACCGGGCCGGGTTTCCACCAGTCCCAAGCCGAACTGCTCGGCCACCTGATAGCCAAAGCCCGTTGCCCCCATCTTGGGGATCGACTTGCCGCCCGTGGCCACCACGACCGAGGCCGCCCGCACCGTACCGCGCGCCGATTCCACTTCGAACCCCGCAGCCACAGACCTGATCGACCCAACCGCGCAGCCCAGCCACAGCGCCACCCCCGCCCGCTCCATATCCCGCAGCAGCAGGTCAACCACTTGCCGGGCCGAACCGTCGCAGAACAGCTGCCCAAGCGTCTTTTCGTGCCATGCAATCCCCGCCGCATCCATGCGCGCGATGAAATCCCACTGGGTGAACCGTTTCAGCGCAGACAGCGCGAAGCGTGGGTTTTGCGACAGGAATCGGTCGGGGGCGATTCCCAGATTGGTGAAATTGCACCGCCCCCCCCCGGAAATGCGAATCTTTTCGCCCGCAGCAGTTGCGTGGTCGATCACCAACACCCGCCGTCCGCGCCGCCCCGCCTCGATTGCCGCGAACATGCCCGCAGCCCCAGCGCCCAAAACGATGACATCAACCTGTTCCATGCCTGTATTTAGCTTGGAAAACCCATTGCTGACAACCACATGAAGATTTTCACAAAACCCTCTTGCAGCCATCCGAAGCACCCGCTAGATAACGCCGCAGTTGGGGCGTCGCCAAGCGGTAAGGCATCGGTTTTTGGTACCGACATACCTAGGTTCGAATCCTAGCGCCCCAGCCAACTACCCTGCAAATCGTGCGTGACTTGAAGATTGCCTTCGGGCAAGCCAGACGGCGCGCAGGGGTTTGCCTGCCCTGAAAGGAAAGCCGATGTTCCTGCGTGCCCTTGGTTTTACGGCCGTTCTGGCCCTGTCCGCCTGTGGCTCAAGCAGCGAGATGCAGCTTTATCCAACAGCCGGACCGTTTTCCGAGCAAACCCCGCCGCCGGTGATTCGTGCCAAGGCCGATACCGACACCGAAACTTCGGGCGCCCTGACGTTCCGCCTGCCTGACCGCACCAAATGCAAAGGCACATGGTCGGCGCTGGCCCCCAAGGTGGTGTCGAAATCGCGCGGTCTGTCGTTGACCCTGCGCGGCGGACCGGGCGGCAATGTTGGCAATTCGGTCGAATCGGTGGGCGGCATCAACTCGGGCGAGATTTACGCCGTCTGCACCGATGGCACCCGGGTCCAGGGCAAATTCGTGATGGGCTCCAGCACCACCAGTGGCACCGGAACCGCCACCGATACCCGGGGCAACTCCTACAAGCTGCTGTTCTGAACCAGCGCCCGCTGTGCGGGGACAGCCATGGAAATCAGCACCGGATTGGCCGCCTGACGGGCGGTGAAATCTGCCTTCGACCGCATCCCCTGCCAGTCCGCAGCGATCAGCGATTGCGCCACCGCGCCGCCCAAACTGGTGCCTGGCCCGGTCAGGACGAACAGATCGGGCGCGAATTCGCGGGCGGCGGTACGGATGGCGCGGGCAAAATCATAGGGTTCAGTGACCTGATGGCCCAAGGTGTAATCCCACAGCGCCGATGGTTTCACCGCACCCGGCCACCAGATCGCGCCGCGCCCGTCGATCAGCGGCAGCTCGGGTTGACCGAACAGCGACGGCGCCAGCCGCGCCCGGCCCTCGGCGGCCACCGGGGCCTGCAGGCCGGTGTGAAAGGCCGCGTGATTGGCAAGGCGCATCGGAAAACGCCCTTGCGCGGGGGGGACAGCAGCCTCGAATGCCGCAAGCCCTGCGTCATTTCCAGCCAGCACCAGCATGCCGCCCAGATCAATCGACAGGCCCAGCACATGGCCCGCCCGCCCGCCAATATCCATCACCTGCGCCAGAAGGGCGGCTTTGCGGTCAGGGTTCGGCCGCCAATCCTCATCGGTGCATGGATAGATCAGCTGCCCGCCAATCAGGTGGCTTTGCATCAGCGTTCCCATGGTGTTGACCAGTTCAAACCCGTTCAGGGCGCTGATCGCCCCGGCGCAGGCCAAGGCAGAATACCATCCCATCGAATTGCCCGTCACAGCGACGATCCTGACGCCGTTCAGCGTCAGAAAATCGCCATAGGTGGCGGCGTAGATCACGGCACTGGCGTTATCGCCCCGGGTGTGGCGCGCGACGGAATAGCCGGGTGCCCCGTCCAGATCAGACAAGGTATCCTGCCCCAACGCCGTTCTGCGGGCATCAAACTGCGCCAGCAGATTGCGGTCTGGAAAGCGGGCCAGTGACCCCAGCTCGGTCTTGGTATAGGTGCCCCGGCCAGGACAGATCAGAACAGCAGTTTTCATTTTGATACCAATTCTTTGGCAGCGTTTGTTATGCTTTCACATGAAGGCATGGTGGCGGCATAGGCAGGCCCGGTTGCGATAAAGCTGTCGGTCGCGGTCAACCGTGCCAGACGCGCCGGACTGCGTTCGGCAAACAGCGCCATCAACGCCTCGGCCACGCCGCCCGAATGGCGGGTTTCATCGACAATCAGGACGTTGCGGCAGCCTTGGGTTGCCGCGATCAACGCATCGGCAGGCAAGGGCGACAGCCAGCGCATGTCCACAAGCCGGGCTTTGATCCCGGCGGCGGTCAACGCGGGCAAGGCCTGTTGCGACAGATAATGGCCATTGGCAAAGCTGACGATGGCCAGGTCGGTACCGTCTGCGGTCACCCCCACCTCGCCCAGCCCGATCACCTGATCCGGCGCGGGATAGCAGGTCATCCAGCCACCATCCTTGTCGGCATGCAGATCACGCATCGGATAGAGCGCGATGGGTTCAAGGAACACCACCAGCCGCTGTTCCTCGCGCGCAAGGCGGACACATTCGCGCAGCATTTTCGCGGCATCCGCCCCGTTTGACGGGCAGGCCAGAATCAGGCCCGGAATGTCGCGCAGCACCGCCACCGAGTTGTCGTTGTGGAAATGTCCCCCAAAACCCTTCTGATAGCCAAGCCCCGCAATCCGCAGCACCATCGGGTTGCTGTACTGGCCGTTGGAAAAGAACGGCAGCGTCGCCGCCTCGCCGCGCAACTGATCCTCGGCGTTGTGCAGATAGGCCAGAAACTGAATTTCCGGCATCGGGATGAAACCGTTCTGCGCCATGCCGATGGCAAGACCCAGAATCGATTGTTCGTCCAGAAGTGTATCTATCATGCGGTCAGCACCAAACCGCGCGGACAGTTTTTGCGTGACGCCATAGACGCCGCCCTTGCGGCCGACATCTTCCCCCATCATCACGATTTCGCGGTGTGCCAGCATCAGATCGGTCAGTGCCCAGTTCAGAATGCGGCTCATCGGTTGCGGGTCGGCCATCTGCCTTGCATCCGCGCCAAACGCCTGCGCCCGCGCCTCGGGCGTGGGGCCGTTGGTCGGCTTGCAGGGGCGTCTCGGCGGAACGATGGCGGCCATCACCTGTGCGGCAGTTTGCAGGCGCGGGCGCGTCACCGCTTCGGCGGCGATGCGGTTGGTGCGCTCCAGCGTGTCTTGATAGACCATCAGCGCCTGCTCTGGTGCCATCGCCCCCGATTGCGCCAGCAGCCGGACCGAGTGCAGCAACGGGTCTTGCGCCTCTTCGGCCTCAACCTCTTCGCGGGGCAGATAGGTGGTTGGCATGTCAGCCCCGGCATGGCCATAAAGTCGGATTGTACGGATGTGCAGAACCGCAGGCTTGCGTTTCAGACGCACGAAATCGGCGGCCTCTTGTGCGACACGGTAGGTCTCGTACATATCCAGGCCGTTGCAGGCGAAATAGGTCAGTCCGGGGCGGGACTGAAAACTGGCTGCGATCCAACCCTTTGGAGTCTTGGTAGAAATTCCAATGCCATTGTCTTCGCAGACAAACAGCAGCGGCATCGGCAGGCCTTGATAGGCGGTCCATCCCGCCGCATTGAACGCCCCTTGCGCGGTGGAATGGTTGGCAGAAGCATCGCCAAAGCTGCACATCACAACCGCATCATCGGGCAATTCAGCATGTTCGGGGCGATGGCGGCGCGCGGCGCCGATGGCATAGGCCGCCCCCACGGCCTTGGGCAGATGTGAGGCAATGGTCGAAGTTTGCGGCGGTATGTTCAGCGCCTTCGACCCCAGAACCTTGTGCCGCCCGCCCGAAATCGGGTCTTCCAGAGACGCCGCGAAAGACAGCACCATATCCCATGCGATGGTCTGCCCCGGCACTTGCCCGGCGCGGGCGATCTGAAAGGCGGCATCGCGGTAGTGCAGAAAGGCCATGTCGCTGGGCCGCAGCGCCGCTGCCACCGCCGCCATGCCCTCGTGCCCCGAAGATCCGATGGTGTAAAACCCCTGCCCCGCCCGCTGCATCGCGCGGCTGGTGCGGTCAAGGGCGCGGCTTTGACAGGCAGCACGGTAAATCGTCACGGCATCGGTTGGCGTCAACGGCCCGCTGGGCGCGGCCCCTTGCGGAAAATCCCCAGCGGCCACCCGGCGCAGAAAGTTTTCATGCACGATATCAGCGCGATCCATAACCATCTCCGTCCGCAGGCCTGCCGCCGCAGTCATGGCACGCCGCAAAGGGCGGCGAAAGCGACCCTGCGGCATAGTGCCGAAAATGAACGGCAGAACCCGACAGATCGTCAGGGCTTTGGGCAAAATGTGCGATCTGTGATCCAGGGCTGCGGCGTGCAACGGGACCGGCATAAGCCATCAGGCCCTTGGCTGCGCTGGACGAAACTTTGGGTTTGAACCCGGTTCAATCGGGAGGACAGGCGCCGCCACACCGTTCAGGTCTTTTCGATGCGCCAGCCACAGACTGGCCTTGCCAGATCACTGCGATGGCAGCCAGGCCTTCTGGCCCGGACGCGCCGCACTTTCCCGGATCACCAATTCCCCGGGCAAAAGCGTCAATGTCGGCTCGGGCAGCGGTGTCCCGCCCTCCATCAGACTGACAAGCTTGTCGGCGGCCGCCTTGGCCAGGGTTGCCCCGTCGTTGCGCACAGATGTCAGCGTGGTGTGCGCGTAGGCCCCGAATTCGATATTGTCATAGCCCACGATCGACAGATCTTCCGGCACTTGCAGGCCCTTCAACTTGGCCCAACGCATCACCCCCAACGCGTACATGTCCGAACTGGCAAAGACAGCCGTCATCCCGGGGTTGCGGGCGGCCAGCACCTCCATCGCCTGAAACCCGGCCTCCATGCTGAAACCCACGGGCTCCAACAGCTGATGTTCTGCAAGGTCAAGACCGTGAACGCGGTGGGCGTGACGGAAGCCATCCAGCTTCAACGGCTTGTCACGCAGCGGGCCAAGCGCGCAGATCCTGGTATGACCCAAAGCGATCAGATGGGTCGTGGCGTCGTATGAGGCCTGAAATTCATCCACACCCACGGCATCCAGCCCCGTCTCGCGCGCGCCCACCAGCATGACGATGGGGAAATTGCGCGCGCGCAGGCGGCGCAGATGATCCAGATTGGTGTGATCGACGGGATAGATCAACAGCCCGTCGATCATGTGACGGCGGAACATGTCGATGGCCGCCACCTCTTGTCCGGGCGTCGAAGAACTTGCGAACAGCACGCTATAGCCCCGGTCAGCCATTTCGCGCTGCAAGGCCGTGGCCACTGCGGTCGGTTGCGGGTTGGTCAGATATTCGACCAACATCCCCACGGTGTGGCTGCGGTTGGTGACAAGGGATTTTGCCGTGGCATTCGGAACATAGTCCAGATCGGCCGCCGCCTTCAGGATGATGTCACGCGCGGCCTGGGAAATACGCGTGCTGCCCCGCAGCGCCAGAGACACCGTGTTGACCCCATAGCCGGTCTTCGCCGCGATATCGGTCAACGTCGGTTTGCGTGTTGCTGCCATCTGGTCCTCCATCCTGCCTACCTATCGCACAAAAACAGGCTTGCAAAGCGACTGTAGTATCGTTACTACATTAAAGCGTCGCAACCTTACCGATCTGTCCTTGAGGAGGGGCGTTTGGCAAGGGGCGTCATCAAGACAGGGCGCCAACCGGAAAGGGCTGGTGCGCCAGACTTGCAACCCCGGAGGAGGAAGAAATGTCTTATATTAGGAAGGCTGCCTTGGGCGGCCTGGCTGGCCTGCTGCTGTCCACGTCGGCCCATGCCCAGGATATGAGTGTCGAGGTTTACACCAATTGGGTCTCGGGCGGCGAATCCGCCGCGTTGAACGCCATCGCCACCGCTTTCGAGGCCAAGGGTGGCAAGTGGATTGATTTTGCCGTTCCCGGGGATACCGTTGCTCCGGCGATCACCCGCATTGTGGCTGGCGATCCGATGGGGGCTGCCAAGATGCAGTCAACCGATCTTGACGAATTGTACAAGGCAGGGCTTCTGGCCGATATTGATCAGGTGGCGGCCGACAACAACTGGAAGGACCGGCTGCCTGATTTCGTTTACAATGCGATTTCGCGCGATGGCCACGTCTATGGTGCGCCGATCAATGCCCAATCCGAAGTCTGGTTGTGGTACAACAAGGCGGTGTTCGAGAAGGCGGGTGTCACCGAACCACAGTCCTACGATGAACTTTTCGTTGCCCTGGACAAAATCAAGGCGACCGGTGTCATTCCGTTTGCCATCGGCGGGCAGGATTGGCAGCTGAACATTCTGTTCCTCAAGATTCTGGCCGGTGTGGCGCCCGAGGTCTACCTGCAGATGCAGGGTGACGACTATGCGGCCGCACTGAACTCGGACGGCTTCAAGCAGGCTGCGGATATCTTTGGCCGCCTGCGCGCCTATGACGACGAAGGCAGCCCGGGCCGCCAATGGAACGTGGCCGTCAACATGGTGGCCGAAGGACAAGCCGCCATGATGGTGATGGGAGACTGGGCCAAGGGCGAGTTCACCGCAGCCGGGCAGACAGCGGGCGTCGAATATGGCTGCATGCTGGGCCCGCAGAACGATGCAATCATCCTGACCGGCGACATGTTCATCTTCCCCAAGATCGACGCACAACGCCAAGGGCAGCTGTTGCTGGCGGCGACGATGTTGGAACCGGAAACCCAAGTGCCGTTCAACATTGCAAAAGGCTCGATGCCGTCGACGCTTGATACCGATGTGACCAAGATGGATGAATGCACGCAAAAGGCGATGGCCGCGCTGCAAGATCCCGCCAAACGCCTGCCCGGCCTGTCCTATGTGATGACGCCGGACCGCCGTGCGGCCATCAGTGATGCAGTGTCGCAATACTGGAGTGACGAATCCGCCGGCCCCGACGCACTGGTCGCAGCAATGCTGGATGCCTTCAACGCCACGAACTGAGCCCCGGCACGGTTCCTGCCAGCGGGTGTGCTCCCCGCCCGCTGGCCCCCATCAAAGGACATCCCATGACCCGACCCCGGTTCCGCACCTTGCCAGCCGTGATCGCCATGACGCCCACGATCTTTTTCGTGGTGGTGGTGATTGGCTTTGGCCTTCTCTGGACGCTCTGGACCTCGTTCACATCTTCCAAACTTCTGCCCAACAACGATTTCGTGGGCCTTACACAATATGTGCGGCTGTTCGCCTCGGACAATTGGCAGGTGGCCTGCATCAATGTCGCGCTGTTTGGCACGCTGTTCATCGGCGGATGTCTGGCGCTTGGCTATGGTCTTGCGGTGGCGCTGGACCAAAGCATCCGGTTCGAAAACACCTTCCGCACGATCTTTCTGATGTCGGCCTCGCTGTCGTTTGTCGTCACGGGCATCGTGTGGCAATGGCTGTTCGATCCCACCTTTGGCATACAGGCGGCGGTCAGGGATTGGGGCTGGACCGGTTTCCGCTTTGACTGGCTGACGCGGGAAGAGACGGCAATATTCGCGCTGGTCGGTGCGGGCGTCTGGCAAGCCACGGGGCTGGGCATGGTGCTGATGCTGGCCGGGTTGCGCGGCATCGACCAGGACATCTGGAATGCCACCCGCATCGACGGCGTTCCGGCCTGGAGGGTCTATATCCACGTCATCCCAGCAATGATCCGGCCCATGATCGCCACCGCGGCCGTGTTGCTGTCGCTGACCGCCATCAAGATCTATGACCTTGTCGTGGTGATGACCGGCGGCGGCCCCGGCATCTCGACCGAAGTCCCCGCGAAATACGTCATGGATATGCTGTTTCAGCGCAACAACCTTGGCCAGGCCACCGCCGCCGCCACGATCATGCTTTTGGCCATCTGCGTGCTGGTGGGCGGGCCATGGCTGCTTTTGCGCCGCAAGGAGCCCAAGAAATGACCCGCAGTGAACCGAACGGTCCCAAACCCCGCAGCCTGTCGCCGGCCCGCATCGCGGTCTATGTCTTTCTGGTCCTTTCGGCGGCCTTCTTCCTTTTGCCGGTCTACGTGATGATCGTGACCTCTCTCAAACCGATGTCCGAAATCCGGGGCGGCAATCTGTTTGCCTTGCCACAAGAGCCGACCTTTGCCGCATGGGCCAAGGCCTGGGGGACGGCCTGCACGGGCCGGGTCTGCGAGGGCATCAGCCCCGGCATGGTGAACTCGTTCAAGATCGCCATCCCGGGCACTTTGTTCCCGGTGCTGCTGGGCGCGCTGAACGGTTATGCTTTGTCGTTCTGGCGCTTTCGGGGGGCTAGCCTGGTCTTTACAGCGCTTTTGGTCAGCACCTTCGTGCCCATTCAGGTCTTCATCTTTCCGCTGGTCCGGATGATGACCGCCACGGGCCTGTTCGGGTCACTGCCGGGGATCATCCTGATCCACACCGGATTCACCCTGCCGCTGACCACGCTTTTGTTCCGCAACTTTTATGCCGCCGTACCGGAAGAGATGTTCAGCGCGGCGCGCGTCGATGGCGGCGGCTTCTGGTCGATCTTCGCCTACGTCATGGTGCCGATTTCCACCCCCATCGTGATCGTGGCCGTGATCCTGCAATTCACGGGGGCGTGGAACGATTACCTTTTCGGGCTGATCTTCGCCGGGCGTGAGAACCAGCCGATGACCGTGCTGCTGACCTCGATCGTCACCAGTCAATACGGCGAGAAGGAATACAACGTGAACATGGCCGCAACGATGCTGTCGGCAGCCGTGCCATTGGCGGTCTATTTCGCCTCGGGCCGCTGGTTTGTGCGCGGCATCTCTGACGGTGCACTGAAAGGATAAGTCATGAAAAACAAGGCAAAAGGCGTTTCTGTCCGCAAGGTGCAGGTGGCTTATGGCGCAGTGCAGGTGATCCGCGAGATGGATCTGGAAATCGCGCCGGGGGAATTCATCGTGCTTCTGGGGGCCTCGGGCTGCGGGAAATCCACGTTGCTGTCGGTCATCGCCGGGCTGCGCGATGTCACCGCCGGGCAGGTCTGGATCGGTGAACAGAACGTCACCTGGGCCGAACCCAAAGACCGCGACATCGGCATGGTTTTTCAAAGCTACGCCCTTTATCCGCAGATGACCGTGCGCGGAAACCTGTCTTTCGGGTTGCGGATGGCGGGCGCTGACAAGGCGGTGATTGACAAGCGCGTCACCGAAGCCGCCGAAATCCTGCAACTGACCAAGCTGCTGGACCGCAAGCCGCGTCAGCTTTCGGGTGGTCAGCGTCAAAGGGTGGCCATCGGGCGGGCTTTGGTGCGGCAGGCGGGGGTTTTCCTGTTTGACGAGCCGCTGTCCAACCTTGACGCCAAACTTCGCACCGAGCTGCGGGCCGAGTTGAAGCGCCTGCACCGCGATCTTGGCACGACGATGATCTTCGTGACCCATGACCAGATCGAGGCGCTGACGCTTGCAGACCGCATCGCGGTGATGGAAGGCGGGGTGATCCGCCAGATCGGCACGCCGAAAGAGATCTACCGCACCCCTGCCAACCTTTTTGTCGCGGGGTTCATTGGCGCGCCGGGCATGAACTTCTTCGAAGGTCAGGTGGTTCTGAACCCCGAACCCCGCTTTATCGGCAACGGGTTTGACCTGCCCCTGACCGGCTATGCCTTTGCCACGCCCAAGGCGGGCCGCGCCACGATGGGCCTGCGCCCCGAACATGTCGGCATCCGCCCCTCGGGACGGCATGCGCAATTCTCGACCCCGCTGACCTTGGTCGAGCCGATGGGCGCCGAGACGCTGCTGTGGGGGCGGCTGGGGGATGACCCGCTGTCCATTCGCGTAGACACCCTGACCGGCCTGGATGAGGCCCCTTCCCTGACCTTCGACATCGACCCGGCACTGGTTTCGCTTTTTGACAGCGAAAGCGGCCAGCGGCTTTAACACCTTAAAATCAAAGGAAAAGACCATGACTCATCCCGATGAGACCGGCTTTGTGCCGCTTTTTGACGGCCAGACCCTTCAGGGCTGGTTTGCAACGCCCCGGACCTATGGCGCAATGTGGCCGGGCGGCCCGACGGTGGCCGAGGCGCATCCCGGGCTTTTCCCGGCCGATTACAACGAGCAGGCGGCCGCCCATCCCGCCGTCTGGACGGTGGAAGAGGGTGCCATCGTCGGCCGTCAGGACAGCCCCGGCAGTGGCTGGGGCGGCTATCTGGTGACGGACGGCCTTTACGGCGATTTTGACCTGCGATTCGAGGCCAAGCCCGATTGGCCCGCCGATACCGGGATCATGCTGCGCAAGAAGGCGCAGTCCTTTCATGGCTTTCAAGTGCTGCTGGATCACCGCAAATCCGGGTCCATCGGCGGGTTCTATGGCAACGGCATCTCGGGTTTTCACGCCGTGCCCTTCGCACTGGATGTGATGACCGATGCCAATGGCACCCCGATCGGTCTGCGCAAGGACGACCCTGCCACGTCGATCGAACCGTTCCGGGCAGACAAGCGCGACCTTCTGACCGAGGGCTGTTCTGTCGAGGATTTCCTTGACGCCTGGAAGTTCGACGACTGGAA
>CAZCFC010000059.1:0-13637 GCA_964497815.1 uncultured Cypionkella sp. | reverse complement strand
GAGCATCCCTCTTCCCGCGCGACCCGGTACAGGTTCCCCCGCCGCAGACGCGAACACAAGGAACACATCGTCCCGCCCGGCGCGATCTTCTGGGTCACGATCGAATAGGTGTCCTGATATTCAATCCGGTGCGCGACCCCCATCTTTTCCAGAAATGCCGGCAAGACGGTGGCCGGAAAATTCGGCTGCCCCTGATCAAGATTGCAGGCCAACAGATCGACGGGCAGCAAACCGCGCCATTTCAGCTCGTGCAGATTCGCCAGCAAGGTATAGCTGTCCTTGCCCCCCGAAAGGCACACCAGCCAGCGCGCACCGCGTTCGATCATGCCATAGGCTTCGGTCGCCTCGCGCACCTGCTGCACGATCCGTTTGCGCAGCTTGCGAAACTCGGACGTCTGCGGAGCGCCGGCGAACAGCGGATGAATGTCGTCGGTGTCATCGTCCAGCATGGCAGTCTCCATCGTCCCCGCTGCTTTCATCTTGTTCCAAATACCCCCGCCGGAGGCATCAGGCTTTTCCCCCGCGCGACGTGTCAAACACAGGGTCCGCCCCCGGCACCGGATCATATCCATGCCCGCCCCAAGGGTGACAACGGCACAGACGATGCACCATCAGATACCCCCCTTTGGCCGCGCCATGACGCTCCAGCGCGTCAAGCGCGTAAACCGAACAGGTGGGTTGAAACCGACAGCCGTTGCCCAGCCAGGGCGAAAGGATCAGCCGATACGCCCGCACGGGCAGCGCCACAATCCGCGCCAACGGAGTCACGGCCGTACCTTGTGTACAGACCGAAGCGCCAAGGCGAAATCTGCAAGCATGTCTTTGTAATCACGGGAAACAGTGGCTTCTGGCTTGGCAACCAGCACATAATCCCAGCCGGGCTGCGCCATCGCGGGCAACACCTCACGCGCCAAGGCACGCATGCGCCGTTTGGCGCGATTGCGCGCGACGGCATTGCCGATCTTTTTTGATGCCGTAAAGCCGATGCGCACCGTGGCCAGATCGTCGCCCCGCGCACGGCCCTGCAACAAAAAACTGCCCGTGCCCTGCCGTCGCCCTTGGGCGGTGCGCAGGTAATCGGGGCGGTTCTTCATTGTCTCGATGGACAAGATGCCATCCGCGCAAAGCGAAACCGCCGACGGCGCTTCGGACGCTTCGGCGGTTGTGCCAATGTCCGATACCTTCGGCGGTGTCATATCGTCACCCTTGCATCCGGCCCCTAAAGGCCAGTCAAAGATTAAGCCGACAGCTTTTTGCGGCCCTTGGCACGGCGCGCAGCCAACACAAGGCGACCGCCCTTGGTTGCCATACGGGCGCGGAAGCCGTGGCGGCGGGCGCGAACCAGGTTCGACGGTTGAAAAGTGCGCTTCATCGCGGTCTCCATCAGACGGGTGCGGCGAACCCGAAGATTCGACGGCGTAAACTTGAAGCCCGGTCTTTAGGGGGGGATTGGCGGTAAGTCAACGCGCAGTACGCAGGAATTCTGCAACATTTCCCGAACTTGGCGGCAAAGACCCGGCAGAGTGTTTCAAAACCGCTTCAAGATTGGCACGAAACCGCAGGTCGCATCAAGGTCGCGTGATCCGACTGGCGCATCCGGGGGGTTCCGGCCCATGTTGGGGGCAGACAAAGGACACCCGATGCCCCGACTTGCCCGCCGCCTGCCCATTCTGCTGATCATCGCCGCCGCGCTGGCCGGAGCGGTGTTTCTGCGCGATCAACTGACCTTCGAGTCGCTGGCCCGGAACCGCGATGCGCTGCTGGCGTTTCGCGATCAGCACTTTCTGTGGGCCAGCCTTGGATTTCTGGCAGCCTATGTCGCCATTGTTGCCCTGTCCTTGCCCGGTGCCACCCTTGCCACGCTGACGGGCGGTTTTCTGTTCGGCCTGTTTCCGGGTGCGGCCTACAGTGTGGTCGGTGCAAGCATCGGTGCCGCCGCAGTGTTTCTGGCGGCGCGCGCAGGGTTCGGGGCCGATGTCGCCGCGCGGATGCAGTCCGGCGACGGCGCCATGGCGCGGTTGCAGGCGGGATTGCAGCAAAACCAATGGTCGGCCCTGCTGATCATGCGGCTGGTGCCCGCCCTGCCGTTCTTTGTCGCCAACCTGATTCCGGCCTTTGTCGGCATCCGTCTTGCGCCCTTCGTTGCCACCACCTTTCTGGGGATCATCCCTGCGACCGTGATCTTCTCGTCTGTGGGGGCCGGGTTGGGAGATGTGTTTGCGCGCGGTGAAACCCCCGATCTGGGGCTGATTTTTGCCCCGCAAATCCTGCTGCCTCTGCTGGGCCTTGCGGCATTGTCGGCCCTGCCCATGCTGCTGCGCTTGCGCCGGAAGGGGGCCTGAATGACCCTGATCAAAACCGACCTTTGCATCATCGGTGCCGGTGCCGCCGGGCTGTCGATTGCCGCCGGAGCCGCGCAGATGGGCGCGCGCGTGGTGCTGATCGAAGGCGGCGAGATGGGCGGTGATTGCCTGAACGCGGGCTGCGTGCCGTCGAAAACCCTGCTTGCCGTCGCCAAGACCGCCCATGTCATGCGGCAAGGGGCCAAAGGCATCCCGGGAACCAACCCCGACGTGGATTTTGCCGCGATCAAGGACCACATCGCCGCCACCATCGCGCATATCGCGCCCATCGACAGTCAGGAACGATTCGAAGGGCTTGGCGTGCACGTCATCCGTGCCTGGGCGCGCTTTACCGGGCCGCGTGACGTGCAGGCGGGCGACCATACCGTCCGCGCACGCCGGTTCATCATCGCCACCGGCTCGCGCCCCGCCATCCCGCAAGTGCCGGGGCTGGATGCGATTCCTTACCTGACCAATGAGACGATCTTTGCCCAACGCAGCCGCCCCGACCACCTGCTGATCCTGGGCGGCGGCCCGATCGGTGTGGAAATGGCGCAGGCTCATGTCCGGCTTGGCTGCCGTGTCACCCTGATCGCCCGCAGTGCCGTCTTGTCCCGTGACGATAGCGACGCCGCCGAGGTTGTCAAAACCGCCCTGCGCGCCGAAGGTGTGCAGATCATCGAAGGGCAAGACCCCGCCCGCCTGCGGGCCCTGCCCGAGGGGCTGGAGGCTGTGCTGACCGATGGGCAGGTCATCATCGGCTCACATCTGCTGGTGGCCACGGGACGGCAGGTGATGCTGGACGGACTGAACCTGCCCGCGGCCAAAGTTGACTTCACCGCCCGAGGGGTGACGGTGACACCCGCCTTGCGCAGCACGAACCGTCGCATTTATGCCGTCGGTGATGCGGCGGGCGGTGCGCAGTTCACCCATGTTGCCGGGGCGCATGCGGGGGTGATCATCCGTCAGGTGCTGTTCGGCCTGCCCGCGCGCGCAGCCACAGTGTTCCCGCACGTCACCTACAGCGACCCCGAACTGGCCCAGATCGGCCTGACCGAAGCCGCAGCCCGTGCCGCCCATGGCGCGGCGCTGACCGTGCTGCGCCAGGACTTCGCCCACAATGACCGCGCCATCACGGACGGCAAGACCGAGGGCTTTCTGAAGCTGCTGCTGGTCAGATCCCGCCCCGTCGGCGTCACCATCGTGGGCGCGCAGGCGGGCGAATTGATCGGCCTTTGGGCGCTGGCGATGACCACGGGGGCCAAGGTTGGGCAGATGGCGGGCATGATCGCCCCCTATCCGACACGGGGCGAGATTTCCAAACGCGCGGCAGGGGTCTATTTTTCACCGAAACTCTTTGATAATCCTAGGGTGAAGCAAGTGGTGCGGCTGGTGCAGCGGTTCTTGCCATAGGGCGCGATTGTGGCGGCGCTGGGGGGCTCACCCCCCAGACCCCCGAGGATATTTGAGCACAGAGGATGAACCAAGGGGTGAAGGGCAGGCCGGGCGGATTTCTGAACACGCTGTCGGGGCGGTTTCTGATGTTGACCGTCGGCTTTGTCATGCTGGCCGAAGTGTTGATCTTTGTGCCGTCCATTGCGCGGTTCCGGGCTGATTTTCTGACCATGCGACTGGAGAAGGCACAGATTGCCGCCTTGGCGCAACTGGCCGCCGAAGACATGGTGACGCCCGCGCTGGAAAAGGAACTGCTGGCCAATGCCGAGGTGTACAACGTGGTTCTGCGCCGGGACGAGGTGCGGCAACTGGTGCTGTCGTCGGAAATCCCCGAGCCCATTGCCGCCACCTTCGACCTGCGCGAAGCCGGGCCATGGGAGTTGATCCGCGATGCGTTTTCCTGCCTGACCGACCCTGAAGACAAGATCATCCGGGTGATCGGCTATCCGGTGCAGCAGGCGGGATTGCTGATCGAAATCACCATGAATGCCACCCCCCTGCGTGCCGCCATGATCGACTACGGCGCGCGCATCCTGTTTTTGTCTGCCCTTATTTCCGTGGTCACCGCCTTCTTTCTGTTTCTGGCGGTGCAGCGCCTGATCGTGCTGCCGATCCGCCGCGTGGTGGACCATATGCAGGCCTATGCCGAGGCCCCCGAAGATGCGCGCCGCGTGATTGCCCCCACCGCACGCGTCACCGAATTGCGGGTGGCCGAAGAGGCGATGCAGTCGATGCAGACGCAACTGACCGGATCGCTGCGGCAAAAGGAACGCCTGGCGCAACTGGGCGGGGCCGTGGCCAAGATCAGCCACGATCTGCGCAACATTCTGACCACGGCACAGCTTTTTGCCGACCGGATCGAAAACAGCGCCGACCCGATGGTCGCTCGCGCCGCGCCGAAACTGGTGAACTCTATCGCCCGCGCGGTGTCCTTGTGCGAATCGACGCTGAAATTTGGCAAGGCCGAAGAGCCCGCGCCGCAATTGCGCGCCGTTGCCTTGGCTGAACTGGCCGAAGATGTGGCCGAGGGTGAGGGTCTGGCCGCCGACGGCGAGGTGATGTGCCTGATCGAGATTGCACCCGATCTGGTGGTCCATGCCGACCACGAACAGCTGTTCCGGGTGCTGGCAAACCTGTTGCGCAACGCGCGTCAGGCGATCGAGGCGACAGGCCAGGGGGGCACCATCGAAATATCTGCGGGTGAAACCCCTGCGGAATGGTGGATCCGGCTGGGTGACACCGGCCCCGGCCTGCCCGAAAAGGCACGGGAACATCTGTTCGAGGCGTTTCAGGGCGGTGCGCGCAAGGGGGGCACCGGGCTTGGCCTGGCCATCGCCGCCGAACTTGTGCGCGGGCACGGGGGGCGTCTGGAACTGGCGCGATCAGATTCGGAAGGCACCGAATTCATGATCCACCTGCCCAAAACCATCAGCCTGAGCGCGTCAGCAACCTGAAACCGGCCCATCTGCGGTCCGGTCTTCCGTGTCGGCGCTGATCTGCTTTGAAAACCCGCGACAGGCAGTGGTGAAGTCTGGCAGGGGTGCCTACTGTCACGGCTGACGTCGGTCCAGGATGCGATTTCACCCTTGCATTGCCGGGCAGGGGGGGCTAAATGCAGCCCCAAGATGGTTCCATAGCTCAGCTGGATAGAGCATCAGACTACGAATCTGAGGGTCGGGCGTTCGAATCGCTCTGGGACCACCATTCTTCCCCTGAATGACCCAAACCGCTGGTGACTTTCGTCACTCAGGCGCGTAGGCGCGCAAAAACAGGCTTACCCCGCGGTCGATGCGGGCCTGCAGGTCTTCGGGCTGCGCGGCCTTGCACAGAAACCGCTTTTCCACGGCGGAAAAGCCAAGCCACAGGGCAAGAAGGTCTTCGGCGGCGGTGCGGGGGCAGTCGGTCTTGATCTCGGCGGCGGCGTTGGCTTCGGTCAGCATCTCGGCCACCACATTGCGCAAATGGCCCGGGCCCGCATCGAAAAAACGACGTCCCAGTTCGGGGTTGCGTTGCGATTCCAGCGTCAGGCAGCGGTCAAGCGCCACATGGCAAGGTGCGTTCAGCATCGCCACCAAAGCCCCGCCGACACGCCGCAACCGGTCTTGCAGACTGCCTCCGACCTGTGACCGCGAAGTGATTTCCTGCGCCAGCCGATCGGTTTCGCGCGCCACGATGGCTTCCAGAATCGCGGGTTTGTCTTTGAAATTCGCGTAGACCGTGACCTTTGAGACCCCGGCCGCAGCCGCAATCATCTCGACCGGCACGCCTTCCATGCCGCGCTGGGCAAACAATTCAGTGGCCGCTGCCAGAATGGCCGACCTCTTTTCCATGTCCTTTGGCCGTCCTGGCGAGCGCAGAATCATCAGGCTTGTCCCCGTCATCCCCTCCAGAAGGGGCGAAGCGCAGGCTAGGGCCTTGCTGTCATTCGGGCAAGTCATTGCGTCTTCCGTTTGCACAGGCGAACGCCGGCCTCAAAAGAAGCCGGCGTTGCAGGGACAGATCGCGGGCGATCAATCGTTGGCGGCGGCCCACAGGCGGGTCAGTTCCGACAGGGTGTACTGGGCCGGATCAAGGCCCAAGGCTGCGGCAATCTGTGCTTCACCGGGGGTCACTGCGGCAGCTTCTGCGGCGGTGCTGCGGTTCGTGTTCGACAGGATATAGGCCACGCGTGCCGCGTCATTGTCCTTGCGGGCTTCGATGATCAGCGCCAGTTCGCTGGCCGAATAGGTGCCCGGTGCCACGCCCGCCAGATTTGCCAGCTGGCCCGAGGCATCACTTTGTGCGGCACCCGAACGGTTTGCCCCCGACAGATAGTAGTTCAGCGCCGAGGTGTCATTGTCGCGGCGGGCGTCAATGATCGCTTGCAGTTCTGCGGCAGTGTATTGCCCCGCAGCCACACCAGCCGATGCGGCAAGCTGGGCGTCCGACGTGGGCTGTGCCGCGAAGGCAGCACCCGAGCCAGCAAGCGTAAGGGCAATCAGGGCGGGGGTCAGGATGGATTTCAACATTTTGGTCTCTTTCATGGTTGTTCAGGCATGCCTTCTCTGGCCCGTTCCCAGCGGGATACGGCGATCAGGCGGGTGTTTATTCAGATCAAACCGCTGCGGCCTGTTGGCTATATGCAGCCGGTCTTTGGGGGCCATCATGGCCAAGTCATTCACAAGGAAGGTTTTTCTTTCAAGTCATCGTCCTCGCCTCGTCCGTCGTTTCGATGTGATTGGTATATAGTGAACGCATTCGGAAGGTAAATAGAAAACTGTACGATTTCGTTCATTAAATTCATGTGATTGTTACTTGAAACCCTTGGCAGGATTCCTATCGCGCGGGGGGTTCAGGCCCGAACGCCCCCCGCGGGTGACAAAAAATTGTCGATTTGAAGGGATTTGCGCCGTCAAGTTCACGCAAAGCGCTGAATCGCACTTGCAAAGCAGGGCTGCGGGGGGCTAAACGCAGCCCCAAGATGGTTCCATAGCTCAGCTGGATAGAGCATCAGACTACGAATCTGAGGGTCGGGCGTTCGAATCGCTCTGGGACCACCATGAATTTCAAGGGCCTGGGTGCATAACCCGGGCCCTTTGCATGTGTCAGCCCAACATCCGCAGCAGTTGCAGCGAAGGCTCGCCTGTCACCGCCAAGCCCCGGCTTTGCTGAAACGCCGAAATCGCAGCGCGGGTCTTGGCGCCGATGACGCCGTCGCTGCCCTCGGTGTCAAAGCCTGCCGCCGTCAGCTTGCGCTGCAGGGCCTGACGGTCGGCAATGCTCATCCCAGCCGCGTCGGGCGGGAAATTGCCGCGAATGGCGGGGCGGCCCAGCAGCCTGTCCGACAGATGGCCCACCCCCAGCACATAGCTTTCTGCGTTGTTATAGCGTGTGATCACGGTAAAGTTGCGGAACACCATGAAGGCCGGGCCATTTGCGCCCGCAGGCAGCAGGATGGACGCTGCGCCATGGTTCGGCACCACGCCGCCATTCATGTCGCGCACGCCCATCTCGGCCCAGGCGCTGGGGCTGCGGGTGGTGCCGCGGCCGGCAAGCCCGGTGTTGAACCCGCCCGGAACCCGCACCTCAACTCCCCAGGGCTGCCCGCGCGTCCAGCCCGATTTTGCCAGATAGGCGGCGGTCGAGGCCAGCGCGTCACTTGGATCATCGGCCCAGATGTCCCGCCGCCCGTCGCCGGTGAAGTCCACCGCGAACAGCAGGTACGACGTCGGGATGAACTGCGTGTGCCCCATGGCACCCGCCCAACTGCCGGTCATCCGTTCGGGCGTGGTATCGCCATTCTGCAGGATCTTCAGCGCCGCGATCAGTTGCTGTTCAAAGAACGCGCCCCGCCGCCCGTCAAAGGCCAGCGTCGACAGCGCGGACATCACAGGCACCGACCCGCGGCGTTCTCCGAAAAAGCTTTCCAGCCCCCAGACCGCTGCAACCACCTGCGGCTCTACCCCATAGCGCGCCTCAATCGCTGACAGTACCCCGGCCTGCGCCCGCATCGCCGCACGGCCTTTGTTGACCCGGTCCTCGGATGCCGCAATCGCCAGATAGTCCTCGATGCTGCGGGTGAATTCGGTCTGGTTGCGGTCGCGCTCGATCACGCCGGGCAGAAATCCGACCGACCGAAAGGCGCGGTCCACGGTGGCACCGGAAAGTCCGCTGGCCGTTGCGCGCGATTTGAACCCATCTACCCAAGCGTCAAAGGCCGGGTTGGCCACCGCCGGAAACTGCGCCTCGGCAAAGCCACCGCTGCGGCCAACCGTGCCGCCACCAACACAGCCCGAAAGCAACGCCGCGATGGACAAAGAGGAAAAGGAACGCCGTGTGATCTGCATGTGCCCGCCCGTTATTCTTCAGGATTTTTACAACCCTAGCCGAACACGGTGCAGGCGCAAAGGCCTGACCCCGGCGACGGCGGGATCAGGCCAAGCCTGTCAGACGTAATAGTTCCACAGGTTTTCCAGCCGCTCCTGACGGCCCGAACGCGGCTTTGGATCAATATTCGTGTCCTCAACTGCCTTGGCAATCACCTCAAGCGGTTGCGCCAGCATTCCCTTGGCCCCGTCGCGGTCCCATCCGGCATAGCGGGCCCCCCGCGCCGCCTCCAGAATGCCATCCTCATAAAGATATGCCGCCGCCTTCAACGCCCGCGCGCAGGTGTCCATGCCGCCGACATGCGCCAGGATCAGATCCTCGGGGTCCAAAGACTGCCGCCGCACCTTGGCGTCAAAGTTGGTGCCGCCGGTGGTATAGCCCCCCGCCCGCAGGATTTCATAGAAGGCCACGGCTTTTTCGGCGTGATTGTTCGGGAACTGATCGGTGTCCCAGCCGGATTGGTAGTCATTCCGGTTCATGTCGATCGACCCGAAAATCCCCAGCGCCGCCGCCGTCGCGATCTCATGTTCAAATGAATGCCCTGCCAGAATGGCGTGGCCCTGCTCGATGTTGACCTTGACCTCTTTCTCCAGCCCGAAATCCTTCAAGAACCCGTAAACCGTGGACACATCATAATCATACTGATGCTTTGACGGTTCTTGCGGCTTTGGTTCGATCAGGATCGACCCCTTGAACCCGATCTTGTGGGCGTATTCGACCACCGACTGCAGGAACCGCCCGGCATGGGCGCGCTCGCGCTTCAGGTCGGTGTTCAGCAGCGTTTCATAGCCCTCACGTCCGCCCCACAGCACGTAATTCTGCCCGCCCAACTTGTGCGTGCTGTCCAGCGCCGCCTTTACCGTGGCCGCCGCATAGGCGTAAACCTCGGGGTCCGGGTTGGTGGCCGCCCCCGACATCCAGCGACGATGGCTGAACATGTTCGCCGTGCCCCACAACAGCCTGGCCTTGTGACGGGACTGCTTTTCCAGCAGATAATCGGTGATTTCTTCCAGATTGCGGCGGCTTTCCGCGAATGTGGCACCTTCGGGCCGCGCATCGGCGTCGTGGAAGGCATAGAAGGGCACGCCCAGAATATCGTACATCTCGAAGGCCACGTCGGCCTTCAGACGCGCATGGTCCATCGTCTCGCCAAACCAGGGCCGCTGAAACGTCTGGCCGCCAAACGGATCACCGCCCGGCCAGGCAAAGGAATGCCAATAGGCCACCGCAAAGCGCAGATGATCTTCCATCCGCTTGCCCAGAATTTCCTCATCGGGGTCATAATGGCGAAAGGCGAATTCATTGGTGCTGTCGGTGCCCTCAAACTTTATCGGGGCAATGTTTTTGAAAAAATCGGTCATGGCAATCTCCGGATTGGGCGGCGGTATGGGCGAATACTACCCGCTATCGCGCAACTGTCACGCCAAACCCTGCTCGTCCTTCAACAACAGCCCCAGCGCCAGAACCGTCAGCGCCACGCCCCCCAGAACGTTCAAGGGCGGGGCAGGGCGGCCCAAAGTGATTTCCCACACGATCACCCAGGACGGCACCAGATAGGTGTAGGCCATCACCTTGGCTGCGGGCAGTCGCAGCGTGGCGAATTGCAGCAATACAAACGTCATCGCACTTGCGGCGACCGACACATACAGCAGGCACACCCAGACAATCCCCGGCAACCCGGCCCAATCCGTTGCCACGACCGCCCGCCAGCCCCAGGCCGACAGCAGGATGAACCCCGCCACCATCATGCCAAAGGTGAACACCAGCGCAGGCTCGCCCCGGTTCAGTTTGCGCACCATCGGCGCATAGATCGCATGGGCGATGCAGCCGACGAAATAGATCACCTCGCCGCGCCCAAGGTCCAACCGCATCATGGCATGGGTATCGCCGCGAAAGATCACCCACAGCGCGCCAAGGGCACCCAGGCCCAATGCCACCGCCATCCGCCCGGTGGTGATCTGCCCCAGCAACAGCCAGCCAAACCCTGCCGCCATCAGCGGTGTCAATGTAAACACCGCCGCCGTCGGCACCGCCGCCGCCGTCTGCAACCCCCAGAACATCAACACGAAATAGCAGCCCAACAGCGCGCCCAACACGCCATAGCGCCAGGGCGCATGCCACGCCGCGCGGCTGATCTTGCCGCTGACCACCGCCGCCGTGCCCACCAGGGCCCCAGCCAGCGCAAACCGCAGCACCGTGATCGCCGCCGGATCGACAAAAGGTGCCGCCATCGCCCCCAGACTGAACGACCCCGCCACCAGGGCCGAAAACGCCAGCATCGCCAGATGCCCGCGCGCCGCGGCCTTTGCCGCCGGCCCCGTCAGCGTCATATCCCGGACCAGCCCGCCGCCGCCGCTTTCAACTCGGCCAGAAAGCTTTGAACCTTCAACGTGCGGTGCAGATCGACATGCGTCACGATCCACAACGGCGACTCCCATTCCGGGCGGGGCGGCATCACCTCGATCAGATCGGGGTCAGGTGCCGCATCGCGGACCGCCACAAAGCCGATGCCCAGTCCCGCCTTCACCGCAGCCTCGCTGGCGGCCGGTTCGGTGACGCGAAAGGTCAGACACTCGGTGGGCACCGTATCGCGCAGCCAGCGGTAAAACGGCGCACGATTGTCGGAACTGTCGGCGCTGATGAACCGGTGATGCGGAAAGCTGGCCGGTCCTTCCGGCATGCCATGCCGGGCAACATACCCGCGAGAGGCATACATCCCCATGCGAATGGTGACCAAAGGCTGCACCACATTGTCGGGTTCCTGTGGTGGCCCTCCGGCGCGGATCGCCACATGCGCCTCGCCGTAGTCCAGTCGGAACAGCCGCATATCGGTCAGAAACCGGATCACCACCGCCGGATGCGCGTCCTGAAAGGCGCTGAACACCGGGATCAGCAGGCCGGTGATGCCGGTGATCGCCGTCACCACCAGTTCGCCCGCGACGGTCTCGCCCTGTCCCTTGATCCGGCTGGCCAATTGCCCGAACTGCTCCTCGGTGGTCTGCGCCACCAACAGCAGATCGCGCCCGGCCTCGGTCGGCGTATAGCCGCGCGCATGGCGCTGAAACAGCTTCGCCCCCAACCGCTTTTCCAGCGCGTCGATGTGGCGGATGACGGTGGCATGATGCACCCCCAGCATTTCGGCAGCCCCCGAAACCGTGCCCATCCGCGCCACCTGATAGGCCGTGCGCACCTCGTCCCAGTTTTCCATCGCGCGCCTCCATGTGCATTTGCGCACATTGAAACCCAACCTTGGCGCGAATTGCAAGGGAAAGGGCAGGCCTGGCCATCTGCCCAGTGTGCAGAACCCGGTGCCGGTCCCGATTTGATGCCCCCCATTGGACTGGCGGAATGTGACTTGGTGCGTCATCCTCTGTGCGCAAGTATCCCGCGGGGGAAGGGGTTGCGCAGCAAGCCCGTGGGGGTGCGAAACCCCCACCTTCACCCCATCAACCACCCCGCATCAACCACCCCGCGCTTGACTCCCGCCTTCCGAACGCGTATCGCGCCCTCAATTCCCCCGGAAGCCCCCTGCTTCCGGTCCCTTGGCACATGCCGGGATCGCCACCTGTCAGCGCGTTGCGCCCACAGGTGCCGTTCTGCATTGCGCTTTGGAAACCCGCCGCCGCGCCCCATATCGGGGCAACCTGAATGAGGAGAGCGCCATGTTTGAAAGCCTGTCAGAACGCCTTGGTGGCGTGTTCGACCGCCTGACCAAGGCCGGCGCGCTGTCCGAAGCCGATGTTGACACCGCCCTGCGTGAAGTGCGCACCGCCCTGCTTGAGGCTGACGTCTCGCTGGAAGTGGCGCGCAACTTTGTCAAAGCTGTCAAGACCCGCGCGATTGGTCAGGCCGTCACCAAGTCGATCACCCCCGGCCAGCAGGTCGTCAAGATCGTCCATGACGAACTGGTCCGTGTGCTGGCGGGTGATGCAGAACCCGAAACCCTGAAAATCGACAACCCGCCGTCGGCCATCCTGATGGTCGGTCTGCAAGGCTCGGGCAAGACCACCACCACCGCGAAACTGGCCAAGCGCTTGAAAGAGCGCAACGGCAAGCGCGTGCTGCTGGCCTCGCTGGATACCAACCGTCCGGCGGCAATGGAACAGCTGGCCATTCTGGCGGGCCAGATCGGCGTCGACAGCCTGCCGATCGTCAAGGGCGAGACGGCGGTTCAGATCGCCAAACGCGCCAAGACCCAGGCCGCGATGGGCGGTTATGACGTGGTGTTCTTCGACACCGCGGGCCGTCTGCACATCGACGAAGTGCTGATGGCCGAAATTCAGGCCGTGCGCGACATTGCGCAGCCGCGCGAAACCCTGCTGGTGGTCGATGGCCTGACCGGTCAGGACGCCGTCAACGTCGCCACCGAATTCGACGCCAAGGTGGGCATCTCGGGCGTGGTGCTGACCCGCATGGATGGCGATGGTCGCGGCGGTGCCGCCCTGTCCATGCGCGCCGTCACCGGCAAGCCGATCCGCTTTGTCGGCCTTGGCGAAAAGATGGACGCGCTGGAAACCTTCGAGGCCGAACGTGTCGCAGGCCGCATCCTTGGCATGGGCGACATCGTGGCGCTGGTGGAAAAAGCGCGCGAGACGTTTGAGGCCGAACAGGCCGAACGCATGGCAAAGCGCTTTGCCAAAGGTCTGTTCAACATGAACGACATGCGCAGCCAGCTGGAACAGATGATGAAGATGGGCGGCATGCAGGGCCTGATGGGCATGATGCCCGGCATGGGCGGCATGGCTAAAAAGGCCGAGGCGGCGGGCTTCAATGACAAGATGCTGGCGCATCAGATCGCCCTGATCAACTCGATGACCAAGAAAGAACGCGCCAACCCCGACCTGATGGCCGCATCTCGCAAGAAACGTGTGGCCGCAGGTGCCGGACTGGACGTGTCTGATCTGAACAAGCTGATCAAGCAGCACAAGCAGATGGCCGACATGATGAAGAAGATGGGCAAGGGTGGCATGATGA
>CAZCFC010000058.1:0-13706 GCA_964497815.1 uncultured Cypionkella sp. | reverse complement strand
CCCGGGTTCAACCGCGCTCAGATATGAACGCGTATCAAGGACCACCAGCGTCGCCGCAGATTTTGGCCGCGCCCCGGCCGCGTCACGTGGCAGACGGTGTTGACCGGTTGCGGTATCCAAGGTGCCGGCTGACGTGATGGTTCCGGCAAATATGTTTGAAGAACCAAGGAATTCCGCCACAAAGCGGGTCCGGGGTGCGCGATAGATTTCCTGTGCCGACCCGACCTGCTCGACCACGCCCTTGCTCATGATCACCACACGATCGGCCATCGCGAAAGCCTCGGACTGGCTATGTGTGACATAGACAAAGGTGATACCCAGTTCACGTTGCAGGTTTTGCAGCACCGATTGCATCCGCACCTTGAGGTGCGCATCCAGCGCCGAAAGCGGCTCGTCCAGCAGCAAGATCTCGGGTTCTACCACCAGCGACCGCGCCAGTGCGACGCGCTGCCGCTGCCCGCCGGAAAGCTGCGAGATGTTGCGCTCGGCAAACTCGGAAATCTGCATCCGCTCTAGCCAGTTACCGGCACGCTTGCGACGCTCGGCCGCCGCGACACCACGCATTTTCAGGGCGAATTCAACATTCTCGATCACATTCAGGAACGGAAACAGCGCAAGGCTTTGCCAGACCATCGGCGTGTCGCGCTTCCACGTTGGCAAGTCATTGATCGGCTTGCCGCCCAGACGGATCTCGCCCTCGGTGGGTGCCTCCAACCCTGCCAGCATCCGCAAGGTTGTGGTTTTCCCACAACCGCTTGACCCCATGATGGCCAGAAATTCGCCCTTGTGAATTTCAAGGTCCAGCTTTTTCACGGCAACAAAACTGCCGAACCGCTTGATAACCCCGTCGAATGTGACCAGTGCGTTGCCTTGCATCGAAAGTCTCTCCTAGTCGTTCGACGCGGCTGGCGCATCTTTGGCGCGGCCGGTCAGAAGAAGTTGCGCGAAGATCACCAACGTCATCGAGATGACGAACACAAAGGTGCCGATCGCATTGATACGCGGGCTGACTTGCCCCTGCAGGAAGCCAAGAACCTTGACCGGCAAGGTTTCATTCAGGCCCGAAACGAACCACGCCACGGCGAATTCGTCGAACGACACCGCCATCGTGATGAACAGCGCGCCAAAGATCGCAGGTGCCGCAAACGGGATGATCACATGACGCATCGCAGCCCATTCAGAGGCCCCAAGGTTCCAGGCCGCGGCCTCAAGATCCGGGTCCATCTGCGACAGGCGGAGCCGGGTGATTGCCATCGCAAAAGGCGAGCAAATCACGATATGTGCGATAACCACCGAGATCGACTGCCCGGACAGGTTGATCCGGGACAGATAGGCCAGCATCGCCAGACCAAGGATGACAACAGGAATGGTCGGCGGCAGCAGCGCCAGCGCAAGGTAGGCCGATTTGCCGAAGAACTTGTAGCGAAAATCGGTATAGGCCGCGCCAAATCCCAATATCGTCGAGACGACAGCCACGATCAGACCGACAAACAGTGTATTGCCCAAACCAGCCCAGACCAACGGGTCTGAGGCGACGGCAACGTACCACTCGGTCGAGAATGACCCAAGCGGGATAGACGGAAAACGGTCCGAGTTGAACGAAAACACAAAGCTGGCGGCAATCGGGGCGAAGACAAAGACAAAGCTGAGCACGATGTAGAACCGCAGCCCGAACTCTACCAATCTGTTGCGATTGAAGTCATTCATTTCGTGCGCCCTTTGTATGCGAAGCCCACTGCCGCGAAGGCCACAGCCAGCAAGGTTGCAATCATGGTCAGGGCGATCACCGCGGCGCGCGGCCATTGTTGGCCTGACTTGGTGGTGTCAGTGATCAGGATCGACAACGTCGTCGGATCACCGCCACCCAGGTAAACTGGGCTGACAAAATCGCCAAAGCTCAGGATGAAGCAAAACAGCGCCGCGATCACCAGACCGACCCGCGCCGAAGGAATGACCACAGCAAAAACCGTCCGAATACGGCCGCAGCGCAGATTGTGCGCGGCTTCGATCAGGGTGCGGTCGATGAACATCAGGCTGAACAATTGCAGCAGCACGACCAACGGAAAGGTCAGCGTAAGGTATCCGATCATCGTGGCGAAAACGGTGTTCAGCAATGGAAATGGCCCCATGCCGATGGTGCCGAACAGCCCGTTGATGATGCCGTTGTCCGACAGGAATATCTGCCAGGAATAGACCCGCACCAGATAGCTGGTGAAGAATGGGATCACCATCATGAAGATCGCCCATTGCCGCTGTCGTGCCGACAACTTGAAAGCGATGGCAAACGAGCAGGGAAAGGCAAGGCTGCTGGTGATCACAGATGCGGCGGTCGCAAGGGCAAGGGTCAGCCCATAGGATTGCCAGAACACCGACCGGCCATACATCGTGACCCAGTTTATCGTGTTGAAATCCGCTTCCATCTTGAAATTCTTGACCGTCCAGAAACTTAGGGCGATCAGGAAAACAAGGGGGGCGACAAAAAACACAAGCTGCCAGATCAGCATAGGCAGTGAGAACGTCAGGCCGTAGAGAGAGACTGATCTCCGCATCGTCCATTTGCTCCGTTGATTGAGGGGGGGGATCAGTCTGAAATTCATCTTTGACCGGCGGGGTCAAGGCTGCCGCCGCAGGTCAAAGGTTATGCGCCTTTGTATTCCGACCAGAAATCGTTCCAGTCTTCGAGGCCTTGTTGAACGGGCAACTGGCGATACTGGATTCGCCCGCTGCGGATCAGATCCATCGCGTTGGACTGACCAAGGACCATGTTCTGGCGCTTTGCCTCGTCAGGGTTCTCGGCACCCAGGACTTCCCAGCCCTTCTGGTTCGGAACCATGCAGGGATAAGCGGCCATCTGCGCCGACTTCGCCTGCCCCTTGGCCGAAGTGATGTACTGGATCCACTTCTTTGCCAGATCGGCCTTGGTCGAACCCTTGCCAATCGAGAAAGATTCGGTGAATTGCAGGCCACCCTCTTCCGGGATCACCGACTTCACCTTGGCTCCGTTCTTCTCAAGAACCCCGGTGATCCAGTCCCCAATTCCGGCAAACGCCAGCATCTGGCCGTTTTCAAGCGACGAGAATGTGCCGCCGTAATCAAAGAAACCGCCCACTTGCGGACGCAGGCTCATGGTTTTGGCTTTCACGGCGTCCCATGCGGCGGCGTCGATGTCATAGGGGGATTTGTTGCCGGAAAGCAGGCTCATCTGACCCAGGTTCGGCAAGTGCCAATCAAAGTGACCAACTTTGCCCTTCAGCTTTTCATCCCAGTACACATTGTAGGTGGATGCCTCTTTTTCCGTCAGTGCATCGGTGATGTACGCCACACCAAGGAAGCCAAAGCGCGTGATCACCGAATACAGCGCGTCATCCACCCAATGGCCGGGGAACTTCTGGAATTCCGGGAAAAACTCGTCAAAGGCATAGTCGGCAGGGTCAAGCTGCTCGATATAACCAGCGGCATTCAGCTGCTGCACATATTCGGCGTCCGACAGGATCACGTCATAGGTGCCTGCGGGGGATTGCGAGATCAGACCCAGCATGTTGTCGCCGCCAGTGTAGTATTTCGGCACGAACTTGACGTTATTCTCGGCCTCGAACTCTGCAACCATGTCCGGCTCGGCATGGCCGTACCAGGCCAGCATCGTAAGCTCGGTCGTTGCCGCGTTGGCACGCCTGCCCAGCATCGGCATCGCCAACGCCGCAGCACCGGACGCAAGCAAGGTGCGGCGTGTGAAGCCTGCACCTGAGCGCATAATTGTTGTCATCAGACTCTCCACTGTTGGCGCACCTTTGCGGTGACGTGTCCGTTGACGCTAGGTGAGGGCGCTGGATTTGCAAAATCGGTTTTTGAAATCTACCGATTTGCTTGGCAAATACCACCCCTGCGCTATCTGACGCTGTCGGGGTGATCGCCGGCATTGATGCTGTCAAGATTGGCCACCAACTCACTGATCAGTTTGATCCCGGCCTCGGTCTGGCGCGGGTGCTTGTAAAACAGCCCCACCCGTAGCGGCTCCAGGGGCGACATCCCGTCTGATTGGTCAAGAATACGCATGCCTTTCAACAAGGTAGGACGCGTCAGCGCACTGACGCCAAGCCCGTTCAGCACGGCATTTTGCAGACCCGAAATGCCCGGACCAGTATAGACAAACCGCCAGCGCCGACCCGCGGCTTCCAGGGATTGGATCATCCGCGCCCGGTAGTCGCAGCCCTCGGGATGCGCGACAAGGGGGATCGGGCGCTCCGGATCAATAACAAAAGAGTCTGACGCCACCCAGATCGGCTGTTCGATCCATGAGCGTGAAAGATAAGGCATACGCGGCGCAGGCATCATCGCGACGATGATATCCAACTCATCCGCACTAAGCCTGCGCAAGATTTCGCGACTCAGGTCGCAGTGAACCTCAAGGTTCACCTCGGGATGGTTGCGGGTGAAGTCCGTCAGGGCGTTTTGCAGGAAGGCCACGGCATAGTCGCTGGGCAACCCGATACGCAGCACGCCTGTCATGACCCGACGCTTGAAATAGCTCATGGCTTCGTCGTTGATCCGCACGACTTCGCGGGCATAGACCAGCAGCACTTCGCCATCGGCGGTCGGCTGGATCGTTCTGCCCTTCTTGATCAACAGGGGCGCCCCAACCAACTCTTCCAGTCGCCCCAACTGCAACGAGATCGCAGGCTGACTGCGCCCCAGCATGACCCCTGCCTTTGAGTGGCCGCCAAGTTCCACCACTGACACAAATGTGCGCAACAAATCCGTCTGAAGATTGGTGATTCCGGCCATGTATTTGCTCCGCAAATGCAACCATCATTACTATATATTTTCATTATGCCCTCATAGCAATCTAATTTTGGTCAGCCCGGGCCCCTTCCCGGAATCCAGTAAGAGCGAGCCTGCCATGCCACCGAAAACCGCCTTTGCCTCTGAACTTACCTGGCCGCTCTATGACAAGGCGGTTCGGTCCGGCACCACACCAATTCTGATCCCGCTGGGATCCATGGAACAGCATGGTCACCACATGCCGATGCATGTCGATGTTCTGCTGCCCACGGAATTTGCCCGCCGGGCTGCGCTTGAGATCGGTGGCCTTGTCGCACCGGCCTTCACCTATGGCTACAAATCGCACCAGAAGTCTGGCGGCGGCAATCACATGCCCGGCACCGCCAGCCTTGACGGCGCAACTCTGGTTGCCGCGCTGCGCGATGTGATCAAGGAATTTGTCCGCCATGGCGCGCGGCAAATCTGTCTGGTGAACGGCCACTTTGAAAATTCGTGGTTCATCATCGAGGCGATCGACCTTGCCTTGCGGGAATTGCGCTGGGACCGGATCGAAGACGTGAAGATTGTGGTGCTGTCCTATTGGGATTTTGTCGACAAGGACACCATCACCCGACTGTATCCAAACGGGTTTCCCGGCTGGGATATGGAACATGGCGGCGTCCTTGAAACGTCGTTGATGCTGGCGCTTTTCCCCGATCTGGTCAGCATGGACTGCGCCGTGCACCACGCCCCTGCCGTTTTTCCACCCTATGACGTCTATCCGGTCAAACCAGAGTGGACCCCAGCCAGTGGCACGTTGTCATCCCCCAAAGAGGCTTCGGCCGAAAAGGGCGAAATCCTGCTGCAAGTGTGCAGTGCCGGCATCAAGGCGGCCCTTGTGCGGGAATTCAACAGCGCCGCAACCGCGCCTGCCCCGTGATCAAGATCGGATAAGGACCAATGGGCCGGATCACCGGCCCATTTTCATTTGCGCTTGGCCGTTTTGATGATCCACCTGCGGGCAGATGATGTTGTGATTCGGCCCCAGCGGAAAAGCCGTGATGTGTTCTGCCCCAGCTTCGGTCACAATCATCAGGTCGGTATCGCGATAGCCCCCCGCGCCAGGCTTGCCGACAGGCACCATCAGCATGGGATCAACAGAAATCACCATTCCGGGCTTCAGCTTGGCAGAGCAATCCTCACGAAGCGCCACCTCTGAATGACCACTGAAGCAATTTGATTGCAGCCCGGCTGTCTGACCATACCCCCCCGACCGATATTTCAGCAGATCCGATTGCCGATCCAGATCGCAAAGTTCTCGGGCGATCTCGCTGCAGATCGCACCGGGTCGTATCAGGTTCATCGCACGCCGATGCACCGTCAGGTTCTTCTGCCAGATCTTCAGGCTGGCATCATCGGCATGGTCGCAAAACAATGTGCGCTGCAACGTCGACGAATAGCCAAAAAGCAGCGGGGCACATGTCAAGGACAGCACCTCACCCGGCAGCACCCGTTTGTCCGTCACGGGGTTGTGCGCGCCATCGGTATGAAGTCCTGATTGGAAAAGGACGGTGCCTTCCATCATGGCGGTGTTGGGATAGGCCGCAGCAATCGCCCGGTACATGGCGGTGGCGGCAACACCCGCGACGTCGAACTCTGCAACCCCCGGCACGATCAAAGCCGCAGCCATAACCGCCGACTGCATGGCAATTCCAGCGCCCGCCCGCAACACTGCAAGCTCTTCTGCGGATTTGGTCGTCCGCATCCACATCGAGGCCTGCCCGATGTCTGCGAATTCCACGCCCGGCAGCGCAGCCTCAAGCTGCCGCAGGAATTTCACCGTGACATGATCCAACTCAATGCCCAGCCGCCGCACCCTTGGGGTCAACAGGCGCAGTGCGTGGAAGAAGTTGTCGCGGCGCCAGTCCGTATAGCTGATATTGTCATGAAAGCCCTGCCGCCATGGCTGTCCACCATCGACCGCTGACGAGATGGTTGTCGCCGCAGTGGGGGTGACCACCATCCCGAATTTCCGCCCGAAACCACTGTGAAGCCAGCCAGAGTAATAGACTATGGCCTGGCTCGAGGTGAACAGCGCCGCATCAACATCATTCGCGGCCATCCATTGCCGCACATCATCCTGCCGCCGCCCCATCTCGGGGTTCGAGAATGGCGACGAGGACTTTTCACCATTGTGCCATTCCATGACGTGCAACATGTCATGGGTCATTGGGTCGTTTCTCTTTTGGCCGGTTCTGACATTGCTGCAAAGATAGGCAGGCCGGACCGATCAGGGAAATTTGTTGAACCAATGGTTCTATTTGCGCTGATTATTTAGGCGCAGCGCACCGACAGCGTCAGATCTGGCCAAGGTCCGGTGCCACAGCCGGCAAAACCGGTTTGCCTTGCGCCCGGCGCCAGACCTCGGGTGTCGTGTCATGCAGGGATTTGAACACCCGGATCAGATGCGAGACATCCACGAAACCACAATCTTGCGCCACCTGTGTCACGCTGCGCTTGCTGCGTGACAGCAAAAGTTCGGCATGGGCGATGCGGATGGCCATGCCCGCTTGCGACGGCGTCATGTTCAGCGCATCGGCAAAATGGCGTTCCAGCTTGCGGCGGCTTGTCTTCAGATGGTCAGCCAGGGCTGCGATCGTCAGCGGCGTTTCCAGCCTTTGCTGAAGGGTCAGCAGCGCCTTTCTGACAAGTGGATCAGATGTTGACAGTTCAATCGGCAGCCCGGGCTGTGGACGTTCTGCGGCCATCGCCTCGTCAATCATCATGATTGCCAGACTTTTCTTTGAGGCCGCCCGCCCGATATGCCGATCCACCAGAAACGCCGCCAATTGCGCCGAGCTGGTCCCCCCGGAACAGGTCAGCCGATCCCGGTCCACCACGAATATCTGGTCCGAAACCGGGGTGATCCCCTCGAACTGTTCCAGAAAGTCATTGTGGTGAAACCAGCTGACGCAACAGCGATAGCCCTGCATCAAACCCGCGCGGTGCAGAACGAACGCACCGGTGCAGACCCCGACCAACGGCACCCCCGCCTGTGCGGCGCGGTGCAGAAAACTGGCATGGTCCGGGTCAAGATATTCCAGCTCTTGCATCAGGCCACCCACGACAACAATGTAGTCAAAGCGCGCGGGGTCGCCCAGCCGCTCTTCGGGTTGCACCGAAATGCCGCTGCTTGAAATCAAAGGCTCTGTCGTGGTGGAAAGCACCCGCCAGCCGCACAGAATGGGGCGTGACCTGTCCCCCTCATCCGCGGCAAGGCGCAGCACATCAACGAAATTTGCAAATGCGCACAACGTAAAGCGCCGGGTCAGGATGAACCCAACCCGCAGGCGTGGGGGCGTGGGGGCTGTGGCGATTGTCTGCATGGCAAAACCCCTTGAAGTCATGGCGCAAATATAACGTCACTTTGACGCATTCATACAGTGAAAAATCGCCCCGCCTGCGATGGTGTTTCATCATGTCGAAATCACCTTCCCGAAAGGCCCCGTGATGACCCATTTTTCTGCCCTGTCGCTGCTGAAGAATGCCCTGACGGGCAACAAGAACTGGACCGAGCAATGGCCGGACGCGCAGCCGAAGAAGGAATATGATGTCATCATCGTTGGCGCGGGCGGACATGGGTTGGGCGCGGCCTACTATCTGGCCAAGGAACACGGCATCACCAATGTCGCGGTGATCGAAAAGGGCTGGCTGGGCGGTGGCAATACCGGACGCAACACCACGATCATCCGGTCCAATTACCTGTATGACGAAAGCGCCAAGCTTTACGACCATGCGCTGGATCTGTGGGATAACCTGTCGACCGAACTGAACTACAACATCATGTATTCCAAACGTGGCGTGATGATGCTGGCGCATAACGTGCATGACGTGCAGTCGTTTCAGCGCCACATCCATTCCAATCGGCTGAACGGTGTCGATAACCGCTGGCTTTCAACCGCCGAGGCGAAGGCATTTTGTCCCCCGCTGAACGTATCCCCCGATGCGCGCTATCCGGTGATGGGGGCGGCGTTGCAAATGCGCGCAGGCACAGCGCGCCATGATGCGGTGGCCTGGGGCTATGCGCGGGCTGCGGCCAAACGGGGCGTCGACATCATCCAGAATTGCCCTGTGATCTCGATCCGCCGTGGTGCTGATGGGTCGGTCGAAGGGGTTGAAACCGCCAGGGGTTTTATCCGCGCCAAGAAGGTCGCGGTGTCTGCGGCGGGGCACACCTCGGTGATCATGCAGTCTGCGGGTGTGAAGATGCCGCTGGAAAGCTATCCGTTGCAGGCGTTGGTGTCGGAGCCGATCAAGCCGATATTCCCCTGTGTCGTGATGTCGAACACCGTCCACGCCTACATCAGCCAATCCGACAAGGGCGAGTTGGTGATCGGTTCGGGCACCGACCAATATGTCAGCTATTCCCAGCGCGGCGGTTTGCCGTTGATCGAGCATACAGTGGCCGCGATCTGCGAAGTGTTCCCGATCTTCAATCGCATGCGGATGCTGCGCAAATGGGGTGGCATTGTCGATGTGACACCCGACCGCTCGGCCATATTGGGCAAGACCCCGGTCAAGGGGCTGTATGTCAACTGCGGCTGGGGCACCGGCGGGTTCAAGGCGACTCCGGGGGCCGCTCATCTGCTGGCCTGGACCGTGGCCAAGGATGAACCTCACAAGCTGAACGCGCCCTTCACGCTGGAGCGTTTCACCACTGGACGGCTGATCGACGAAGCCGCCGCCGCCGCCGTCGCGCACTAAGGAGAAAACCATGCTTTTGATCCACTGCCCCTATTGCGACGACACGCTGCCTGAATTGGAATTCGCCTATGCAGGCGAAGCGCACATCGCCCGCCCCGCCGATCCGATGAGCCTGAGCGATGAGGAATGGCGCGATTTCCTGTTCATCCGGTCAAATCCGCGCGGCCTGCATGCCGAACGCTGGCGCCATATCCATGGCTGCGGCCGGTTCTTCAACGCGCTGCGCGACACCGTTTCAGACCGTTTCCTGACCACCTATCCCGCCGGGCTTCCGCGCCCTGACATCACCAAGCTGGAGGCCGCAGAATGAACGCCTATCGCATCAAGGGCCGCGGTCGTGTCAACCATGACCGACCCGTGCGCTTTACCTTTGACGGCAAGACGTTCTCCGGCTTTGAGGGCGATACCGTCGCCTCGGCTTTGCTGGCGAATGGCGAACATCTGATGGGGCGTGGTTTCAAATACCACCGCCCGCGTGGCGTGGTGACGGCCGGTTCCGAAGAGCCCAACGCCTTGATCGGCACCACGCGCGGGCCGGGCCGGTTTGAACCGAACACCCGCGCCACCATGCAAGAAATCTACAGCGGCCTGACCACCGAAAGCCAGAACAAGTGGCCCAGCCTGACGTTCGACCTTGGGGCGATCAATGACCGCCTTTACATGCTGTTTTCTGCCGGTTTCTACTACAAGACCTTCATGTGGCCCAAATCGTTCTGGGACAAGGTCTACGAACCTTTCATCCGTCGTGCTGCGGGTCTTGGCCGATCGCCAACCGAACTTGACCCCGACCATTACGCCAGCCGCTATCTGCACTGTGATGTGCTGATCGTGGGCTCTGGCCCAGCGGGCCTTGCCGCCGCCTTGACGGCTGGGCGCAGCGGGGTTTCCGTGGTTGTGGTCGATGAACAGTCCGAAATGGGCGGCACGCTTTTGTCCGAGCCGACGGTCGGCATTGACGGCGAAACGGCGTGGGGTTGGCTGGCGGCCACCTTGGCCGAACTGGGACGCCTGCCGAATGTGCGGCTGATGGTGCGGACAACGGCGATCGGATATTATCACCAGAACATGGTGGGCCTGTGCCAGAAGTTGACCGATCATCTGTCGGATGTGCCCGCCGACGCCCCCCGTGAGCGGCTTTGGCGCGTTCGTGCGGGTCAGGTCATCCTGGCACAAGGCGCGATAGAGCGCCCCATGGTGTTTGACGGCAACGACCGTCCCGGCGTGATGATGGCAGGGGCGGCGCAGACCTTTCTCAATCGCTTTGGCGTCAAGGTGGGCGACCGCCCGGTGATCCTGACCAGCCATGACAGCGCCTGGTATACCGCCTTTGATCTGGCGGATTCGGGCTGCAAGGTGGCGGCCATCGTCGATACCCGCCCCCATTTGCCATCCGCCCTGATGCAGGCCGCGATGTCGCGCCAGATCGAGGTGCTGCCCGGCCACACAGCCACCGCGACAGGTGGGCGGCTGCGGGTGAATTCCATCCGGGTCAATCCGGTCAACGGCGGCACTGTGGGCAAGGCCCGCACGATCAGGTGCGATGCCGTGTTGATGTGCGGCGGCTGGACGCCTTCGCTTCACCTGTTCAGCCATACCAAGGGCTCTCTCGACTGGGACGCCAAGGCCAAGGCCTATCTTCCCGGACATAAGACCGAAGCGGTGCATATCGCCGGTGCAGGGCGTGGGTTGTGGGGCATTGCTGCCGTATTGGCAGATGGGGCCAAAGCCGGTGCCGAAGCCCTGCACGATCTTGGCCACAGGGCGGGGGCAGGGACGGGGGCAGGCAGCCATGCTGTCACGGCTGATCGTCCCGGCACCGGCATCACGCAAAAGGAACTGCCGACCGACCGCAGCCCCGGCAGTGCCAAGGCCTTTGTCGATTTCCAGAATGACGTGACGGCAAAGGACATCCGGCTGGCGGTGCGCGAAGGCATGCGTTCGATTGAACACGTCAAACGCTATACCACAAACGGCATGGCCACCGATCAGGGCAAGCTGTCAAACATGAACGGGCTGACGATTGCCTCGGATGCGTTGGGCAAGGACATCCCGCAGGTCGGCTTGACCACGTTCCGCCCGCCCTACACGCCCACAACCTTTGGGGCATTGGCGGGCTATCACAAGGGCAGCCATTTCGAAGTCACCCGCAAGACCCCGATTGATGCCTGGGCCGCCGAAAACGGGGCAGCATTCGAACCCGTCGCCCTGTGGCGGCGCGCGTGGTACTTCCCCAAGCCGGGCGAGGATATGCACAAGGCCGTGGCACGTGAATGCCGGGCTACGCGCCAGTCGCTGGGTATCTTTGACGCCTCGACCCTTGGCAAGATCGAAGTGTCTGGCCCTGATGCGGTGGAATTCATGAACCGCATGTACACCAACCCCTGGGCCAAACTGGCCCCCGGAAAATGCCGCTACGGTCTGCTGTTGGGCGAAGATGGTTTCATCCGTGACGATGGTGTGATCGGCCGGATGCGCGATGATCTGTTCCACGTGACAACGACCACCGGCGGTGCCGCCCGCGTGCTGAACATGATGGAAGATTATCTGCAAACCGAATGGCCCGATCTTCAGGTCTGGCTGACCTCGACCACCGAAGAATGGGCAACCATCGCGATCAACGGCCCGAATGCACGCAAACTGCTGGCACCGCTGGTCGAAGGCCAGGATATGTCTGACGCCGCCTTCCCGCACATGTCGGTGGCCGAATGCACCGTGGCTGGCTTTCCGTCGCGCCTGTTCCGCATCAGCTTTACCGGCGAGTTGGGGTTCGAAGTGAACGTCCCCGCCCGGCATGGTCGCGCGCTGTGGGAAAAGCTGATGGATGCGGGCCGGCAATATGACATCTGCCCCTATGGCACGGAAACCATGCACGTGCTGCGCGCCGAAAAGGGCTACATCATCATCGGTCAGGACACCGATGGCACCGTGACGCCAGAAGATGCCGGGATCGGCTGGGCCATCGGCAAGGCGAAACCCGATTTCGTTGGCAAGCGGTCACTGGCGCGGCCCGATATCGTTGCCAAGGGGCGCAAGCAGCTGGTCGGACTTTTGACCGAAAATCCCAAGACCGTGCTGGTCGAAGGCGCGCAGATCGTGCTGGACCCAAAACAGCCAAAACCGATGAAGATGATCGGCCATGTCACCAGTTCTTATTGGTCCGAGGCGCTGGGACGGTCGATTGCGATGGCCGTGGTTGAAGGCGGGTTTGACCGCATGGGCGACACGCTGCACATCCCCACGGCGGATGGCGGCGCGCAGGCGGCAAAGGTCACGGGGTGCGTGTTCTACGACCCCGCAGGTGATCGGCTGAAGGTTGAATGAGGAGAATGCCAGAATGAACGCCCCCGCAAAATCGCTCCACGCCGTATCGGTTGTCGTCCTGACCTCTGTGGCACGCTTTAACCTGCGCATCGCCCCTGCCAATCTGAGTGCGGCCTCGCAGGCCTTTGGCCTGCTGCTTCCGGGCCGGATCGGGCAAGGCGTGGCAGGCAAGGACCGTGCCGCCTGGTGCCTTGGGCCTGACGAATGGCTGTTGCACGCCCCCGAAGCGGAACAGGCCGCAGTCGTGGCCGATTTCGCCAGGGCGCGGGCCAAGACGCCCCACAGCCTGACGGTGATTTCTGACCGTGAATTCACCATCGCCATCTCTGGCCCCCGCGCGCAGGAACTTCTGTCGGTGGCCTGCCCGCTGGACCTGTCGCGGATGCCCCCCGGCACCGCAAAGCGCACGCTGTTTGACAGCGCGCAGGTGGTTCTGATCCGCGATGCCGACGATGCATTTCGGATCGAAGTGTGGCGGTCGTTCTTTCCCCATGTGTCAGAGCTGCTGGATATTGCCCTGCGCGAGTTTGCCTGCGGTCTTTGACCCTGCGCGACGTCACACACTTTATCGCGCCGCCCGGGGCGCCTCATTGCTTATGCCTGAAAGGCCCTTCGTCATGCTGAAATCCCTGAACATCTCGCAGATCTCTGACGCCGCCATCGCCCAAGCCATTGGCCACGAGCTTGATCGCCAGATGAATCAAATCGAACTTATCGCATCGGAAAACATCGTCAGCCTTGACGTTCTGCGCGCCCAAGGGTCGGTTCTGACCAACAAGTATGCCGAAGGCTATCCGGGCAAACGCTATTATGGCGGGTGCGAGCATGTCGATGTGGTGGAACAGATCGCCATTGACCGCGCC
>CAZCFC010000057.1:0-13803 GCA_964497815.1 uncultured Cypionkella sp. | reverse complement strand
CCTATCCAAACGGATGGGGCCGATGCCTGAATGCCCACTCGCAAATTGTCGGTCCTGCTCATAGTCGTCGGCCGATGGCACCAGAGGTCTTGAACCCACTCCGTTTGGTCAGCATGGACAATAAGACGCTTGATTCCGAAGACAGCGGCGCGCGGTTGTTGCTTGTCGCTTTGGCGGGCTGCGTGTTGTTTCATGGTGGGCTTTTGCCCTTTACCCATGCCAATACCTACGACGCCTTCATCCACATGTTCTTTGGTGATCACTACCACCGCAACTGGTTCGACCCGTGGGAGCCGCGCTGGTACACCGGCTTTGCCACCACATCCTATCCGCCCGGCACGCATATGATGATTGCGGCGCTGTTGCATCTGATGCCTTTGCGGGCGGCGTTTGTGGTGGTGCAGTTGCTGGGTCTGATCTTGCTGACCATCGGGACCTACCGGTTTTCCCTGCTTTGGGTGCCGGCACGGGCGGCGGGCTATGCGGCGATCACGCTGGTCCTGTCATCCTCGATTGCCGAGACGGTGCATCTTTTCGGTCAGTTGCCGACGATCTTTTCGCTGGGCGTCTTCCTGAACGGGATGCCCTATGTCTACCGCTGGATCGTGCTGGGGGGCTGGAGAAATTTTCTGGCCGCTGTGATCTTTGGTGCAGCGACCACGGCGGCGCATCACGTCACCACCCTGTTCGGGGCGGTTCTGTTCATTGTGCCGCTGGCGTTGCAGGCGCTGCGGGCGGTGGCCGAATTGAACCCGTTGCGGGTGCCCCGGCCTTCGGGGTCGCAAGGTCTGGACCAGTTGCGCGCGGTCTTTGCCGGGACGGGCCGTTTTCGGCACCGGCTGCGGCGACTGACCCGTTTTGGCTGGCCATTTGCGCGCGGGCTGCTGTTGGCGGTGGCGCTGGTGGCGGCCATGGTCACGACGATCTTTCCCTATTGGTATTGGTCGATCACCGATCCGATCACACAAGTGCCGATCCCGCATGGCAGCCGGGAAAGCTTTGTCTTGCGGCCCGATCTGGGGCTGATCTTCTTTCTGCTGCCGTGGGGCACCAGCCTGCTGCTGCTGCCCTATGCGCTGTACAAGGGGGCCACGTCGCGGCTTTGGCCGCTGGGAGCATCGCTTTTGCTGTGTTTTGTGTTGGGAACCGGCGGCACCACCCCGTTGCCCCGGATGATCCTGCGCGGGGCGTTCGACATTCTGACGCTGGACCGCTTTACCTTCTGGGCCTCGATCCTGATCCTGCCGTTTGTCGGGTTGATGTTTGACGGGTTGCTGCATGGTCGTTCGGGGCGACTTGTCACCGCCGCATTGGGGCGCGGGGTGCGGCGGATGATTGTTGGCGGGCTTTTCGCGTCGTATGTCGCGGTTGCCGTGTTTTGTGCGGTGCTGCCGGTCATCCGCCCGACACAGCCCGCCTTCATTGATCCCGCACCGATCGTGAACTTTCTGGGGCAGGACCAGCACGACCAATGGCGCTATCTGACCTTGGGCTTTGGCGACCAGTTTGCCTATGTCTCGGCCATGACCACGGCACAGTCGGTGGATGGCAACTATCATTCGGCCCGGCGGCTGCCCGATATGATGCGCTATTCGGTCGAGCGGTTGGAGAATGCAAAATATCTGGGCGTGCCGGGGCTGGGATCACTGCAGCAATTTCTGGTGAATACGGACCGGTATCATCTGAAATACGTGTTTTCCAACGATGCCTTTTACGATCCGCTGCTGACATTTTCCGGCTGGAACCAGTTGAACCGGCTGCAAAATGGGATCGTTGTTTGGGAAAAACCCGATGTCCAGCCCTTGCCGCGCCTGCAGCCCCGCCAGCATCTGGGCGCTGTCCAGTCGTTGATGTGGGGGGCGCTGCCGCCCTTGGCGCTGCTGTTGGCGGGGATGATCTTTGCCGGCTCGGTGCTGCGGCGCGGTTTTGCCCGTGCGCAGGTGGACTATCGCCCGGTGATCCAGCCGCAGATCAGCTTTGTCCGCCCCGCGATGGTGCGGCGGGTGGTTCTGGGTCTGGCGGGGGGGGCGCTGATCGCGGGTCTGGCACTGGCCGCGACGCTGTGGCGCGCAGCCCTGGCCCCGCTGCCACCCGAGCAGGTTCTGGCGGCCTATTTCGACGACCTCGATTTCCGCCGCCATGACGCCGCCTATGCAAGGCTTGACCCGCACACCCGGCCCAGTTTGCAGGATGCAATGTTCCGCTGGCGCTGGCAGGGCGGTTTGATTGCCTCGTATGGCAAGCTGGTGGGGTTCAAGGCCGATCCTGTCCGTGTCACCGCCGATCTGATTGATTGGAAAGTCTCATTGGATTGGCTGACGGCGCTGGACACGCGCCATGTCGATGAGGACGTCCGCACGGTTCGCCGTGACGGTCACTGGTATCTGGTGCCCAGCAGTCTGCGCCCGACCCAGACCCCCGTGCGTCTGCAACGGCAGGCGGAAGCGGCGTGGAATGTCACCGGCCGCCGCCAGCCCCGGCCCGAAGCAGACCCGCGCCGTGATCAACTGGACCGCCCCGACATCGCCATTTCAGGCGCGCGTCTGGTGCGGCATGACGGGCTTTATTCGGTCGTCGGACTGGCGATGAACGCCGATGCCGATCCGGCTTTTCTGACGCTGCACGCTGTGCTGCGCGATGATGCGGGGCGCAATCTGGCTGGGCAACAGGCGGCGGTCATCAACGGCCAACGCCTGTTGCCTGCGGAAAGCACGGGTTTCCGCATTGCCTTTGAAGGGGTGCTGTCGTTGCAGGATGCGGCCTTGACCAAGGGTTTTGACCCCAAGCTGTTCATCCCGCCCATTCTGACGGCCAACCCGGTTGCCGCCAGCCTTGACGCCCGCACCTTGGTGGCGGCGGCCAATCTGTATCGCGGCATTGCCCTGAACGGCGTGACCGAACAAGAGACATCCGAAGGCCTGCTGATCCGGGGGATGGCCGTCAATACCGGCATCCGGACCGCGTCGGTGATCCGGGTGCTGGCGCTGCTTTATGACGCGGGGGCCAAGCCGATCTGGGCCGATGCGGGCTTTGTCGACACCAATATCCTGCCCGGCCAGTCCAGCCCGTTTTCACTGCTGCTGCCCCGCTGCGATGCGGTGGCCGTGGTGGCCGAAATCGGTCTTGCCGAAACCGAGGTGAACGGACTGGGGGCAACAGACACCCAATCCGCCAGCCCCGGTGCCACCGACGGCACCATCCCGCTGCAGGGGGTGGCCGGTTGTTCCGCGCTGCGCCTGCAAGTGTCCACCATGACCTATGATCCGGAGTTCTGACCATGCGCTGTCTGGCTGTGTTAATTCTGGTCGCCGCTTTGCCCGCCCGCGCCGATGAGCTGATGACGGATGCCTTTGGCATTGCCTTGGCCGCAGACAGCGCGCGTGCGGGCTGGGCGGGCTACCGCGAGACGATGACAGGTGTGGGAGAAACCATCGTCCCGGGCCCGGGCGCGCAGGTGCAGTTCTATCTGGGGGCAAAAAGTCTTGTGGCGGGCTTGGGTCAGGGTCTGGCCATGGCGCTGGTCACGGATCTTGTTGGCAATATGGTTGCTGACGGGGCAGGGGTGGAATTTGCCATTGATGCCGCCCGCCATCAGGCTGTCACCCAAAACGGCATCGCGGCCGTGACTGTTGGTCCCTTCACGCAGGCCGGACAGTTTCATGCCGGGGCAGCCATCAAGGGCCAACAAAGCACCCGGCATGAGTATGTTGTGACGGCGGATCTGCGGGGGATCGCCCCTGCGTTGCTGCCGCAAGGCAAGCCAGCCTTGGCCGAGGATTTTCAGGATGTTGCAACCGCCGTCCTGACCGACCGGTTTGGAAATCCGGTGACCGACGGCAGCGGGCTGACGTTTCTTTTGACGGGGGCCGATGGCAGCACGTCGGTTCTGCCTGCCGTCACCCTGAATGGGGCGGCCTTGGGCAAGCTGCTGGTCCGGGATATTGCGGCACAGGGGGTGTTGCAGGCCAGCTTTGGCGCCAGCACCTCGCTGGCGGCCCCCCTGCGGACGGTGGCGCTGAACCCGGTGGGCGATCTTGCGATCACGGTTACGGCCCTGCCTGACATCGCGGCCACGCGCCTGCAGATCGGGCCGTTCTTGACAGATGCCGGACATGTGCTGAACGATGGCGCCACCGTGACCCTGCAGATCACGACCAAGGCCGGGGCCATGCCGCCGCAGACCGGCTGGGTGCTGGACGGCGCGGTCGACTTCACCACGCTGATCAGCCCGGACGATTTTCCGATTGCGCTGACCATAACGTCGCCCCTTGGCAGCATCAGCCGCCGCATCGCAGCCCCCAAGGTGGCCCCATGAGTGCCGCCCTGCGCCTGCGGGTCCTGCTGCCGCTTGCCGCACTGGCGGTGCTGTTGATCCTGACGTCGCTGGCGGGCCTGTCCTTTGCCCGCGCCTTGCAGCGCCCGGTTGTCTACACCTATTTCGACGAGGCGCTTGCGCGGTCGCCCGACCCTGCCTTGGCCGTGACATGGCAACCCGGGACGAACCGTGGCCGCCCGTTCGGTCCGGTCGAGGCTGCGGTGGCGGGGCGTGCCTTGACCGAGGCCTGGGCTTTGCATGCCGCCGCCCTGGCCACCCAGAACACCAGCTATCTGGCCGACAGGTTTTCCGGCATCGCCCTGGCCCGTGCGACGGCTTCGGCCCGCCAGCCCGATACCCGGATGGTCGTGCTGCATCAACAGGCCACACCGCTGGCGTTTCACCGCGACGGATCCGTCCTGCAGGTGGCGGACAGCGCCCTGACGGCCCGGTTCACGCTGAAGGATGGTGACTTGCAGGCCTACCGGCTGACCAAAGACGAAAATGTGACGACCCTGGTGAACGAGGCGTCAGGCTGGCATATCCTGTCGCATGAACGCCGCAGCGCGCAACCCGTGGAACCGCCACCCGCACCGGCCCCGAACCTGCCCCGGTTGGCCGGGATCAATTACTATCCCTCTGCCACGCCATGGCATCGGTTCTGGCCCGAATTCGACCTGACGATCATTCGCAGCGATCTGGCCCTGATCCGCGGCCTTGGTGCCAATTCTGTTCGCATCTTCTTGCAGCGCACCGATTTTCTGGACCCCGATGTGGCCCCCGGCAATCTGCAAAAGCTGCGTCAGTTCCTGCGGGCTGCGCAAGATCAGGGTTTGCTTGTGGTGCCCACGCTGTTCGACCTGCGCGGCGGTTATGAACCCAGCCTTTGGGCCGACGACTTTGTGGAATTGCAGAATGTGCTGCCCGTTCTGGCCGCAGCCCCCAACGTTGCCTTCGTCGATATCAAGAACGAGATTGATCTGGATTACGGGGTCTATGGCAAGGGCACGGTCAAGGCGTGGCTGCGGGCGATGACCACCGCTGCGCGCATCATTGCCCCCGAACTTTCCTTGACCATCGGCTGGTCCTCGGCCGAGGCGGCGCTGGCCGAGGGCATGACCGATCTGGTGGATGTGGTCACGTACCACGATTTTCTGGCGGTGGATCTGGCAGCAGAGCGACTGGCAAAGGTGCGCGCCCAGGCGGCGGGCAAGGCGGTCATCATCACCGAAATCGGGGCAAGTTCCTGGTCCGCCCTGTTGGCCTATCCATCGTCTGCGGCGGCGCAGTCCGAACATCTGGCGGCGCACGGTGGCGCCCTTCTGGCCGCCGACGGTCTGTTTGTCTGGACGCTGCACGACTTTCCCAAACCTGATCTGGCGGTTGTCGGCCGCTGGCCCTGGCGCAAATCCCTGCAGTCGCATTACGGGCTTTTCGACGCTGACAGTCAGGCAAAACCTGCCGCAACCGCGGTTCGCACCCTGTTCACCACATTGCTGAAAGGCATCACCCCATGACCCAACGCCGCATCGCCCTGGTTTCGGCCTTTCCTCCGGGAAAACTGTCACTGAACGAATATGGCCTGCACTTTGCCCGCCACCTTGCGGCCCGTCCCGATGTGGCCGAGGTGATCGTGTTTGCCGACATCCTGCCGGACCCGATGGCCGAGCTGGACCTTGGTCCCAAGGTGCGGGTGCGGCGGATCTGGCGCTTTAACGCCTTGGGTACGGCGGTGACCATCGTCCGCGCGCTGCGGGCTGCCAAGGTTGATGCCGCCATCTTCAACCTGCAAACCACCAGTTTTGGCGACCACGAGGTTTCCGCCGCTTTGGGGCTGGGGGCGCCCATGCTGGCGCGTCTGGCGGGTGTGCCTGCGGCGGTGGTCGCCCACAACCTGATCTCGGGCATTGATCTGGAAAACACCATCCTGAAGGGCCAGCCCCTGCGGCAAAAGGTGGTGCAACTGGGCGGAGCGGTGGTGACGGGCATGATGTTGCGCGCCAATTACCTGACCACAACGCTGCAAGGTTATGTCGATATCCTGAAACAGATGAACCCGCGTGCAGATGTTTCGCTTGTGCCGCACGGCACCTTTGACACGACGCAAAGGCCCTGGGTTGCCCATGCGACCCGACCGCGCCGCATGGTCACGATGGGCAAATTCGGCACTTACAAGCGGCTGGAAACCCTGCTTTCTGCCTTTGACATCCTGCGCCAGCAGCCGCAGTTTCAGGATATGCAACTGGTCGTTGGTGGCACCGACCACCCCAACACGCCCGGCTATGTGGCCAGCGTGGCCAAGACCCGCGCGGGCGATGCCGGCGTGGTTTTTGCCGGTTATCTGGCCGAAGAGGCCATTCCTGCGTTTTTCGAGAACGCCCTGATCAGCGTCTTTGACTATTCCAACACCACCGGCAGTTCGGGCGTGCTGCATCAGACGGCCAGTTATGGTGCGGCCCCCGTCTTTCCGCATATCGGTGATTTCGTCGATCTGTGCCGGGATGAGGGGCTGGCAGGTTACAACTACACACCCGGCGATGCCCGCGGCATGGCCGCCGTGATCGCCAGGGCGCTGTCTGATCCGGCGGCCACAGAAGCCATGGCCAGGGCCAATCACGCCGCGGCACATGGGATGCCCTTTTCCGATGTCATCGGATTCCACATGGACCGGCTTGGGGCAATCTGGGCGCGCCAATCCGGGCAACCTCAGGTCCGGTCCGGGACGGTCGGGGTGTCCCATCCGGGCTGACCCCATCCCAAAGGGTAGGGCGCATGCACCGGCTGATTGCGTGTGCCCCCTCTGGGGGATAGCGACATAAACTTTTGTAAACCATTAACTATTCTGCTGCCGAATAAACTACTCCGCTGCCAAGATGAGCAATCCTGGCTGCCATGCGACACCGCCTTATCAAGCAATGAGGTTTCGCCATGAGTTTCCAATCCCGCCCCGCGCCGCATTTTCTGGCCCTTGCCTCCCCCATCCGCGCCGCCGCGGCGGACACGGCCGCATCGCAGATTGCCCTGGTGATGCCCTGCTATAACGAGGCCAAGCGGCTGGATGCGTCCCGGATCGTCAACTTTCTGCTGGCCAACAACCATGTCCATCTGATCCTGGTCAATGACGGCAGCCAGGACGAGACGTTGGGCCTGTTGACCGCCATGCAGGATATGGCCCCACATCAGGTTACGGTGCTGGATCTGATGCAGAACGCGGGCAAGGCCGAAGCCGTGCGGCAGGGTCTTTTGCGGGCGGTTGAGACAGGGGCTGCGTTGACGGGCTATTGGGACGCCGATCTGGCGACCCCGCTTGAATCACTGGCCGATTTCGTCCTGATCGCGGATCGCTACGGTGACGTTGATGTGGTTTTTGGATCGCGCCGCCGGATCCTGGGCCACCGCATCGAACGCAGCTTGAAGCGTCGTGTCATCTCGCGCCTGTGCAGTGCGATGGCCCGTCTGGCCTTGCGCCTGCCGATCGGCGACACGCAATGCGGCGCGAAACTGCTGCGCCGGACCGACGCGTTGTCGGCGGCCATCCAGCACCCGTTTACCGCCGGATGGTTGTTTGACGTCGAGCTGTTCGCGCGGATCGCGGCCACCATGGCCACACCACGCCGGGCGTTTTATGAACTGCCGCTGAGCGAATGGGATGAGGTCGCGGGGTCCAAGGTAACGGGCAGCGCCGTTCTGCGCGCCGGGTTCCGCAGAACCGTCTGGGTCTGACGTTTGGCAAATCCCGATCCCGCCAATCGCGAGCCCCGTCTGTCCAGGCCCATGTTCTGGCACCCAACATACCGCAGCAGATTGCCTGACCCATGACCAGCCTGACGCTTGACACCCGCCCGTATCGCCGGTTTTGGGCGGTTTTGATGACACCTGCCGTGGCGATGTTCCTGTCGGCCAATGTGGCCAATGTCGGCAATCTGGTGTTCAACATGCTGTTCAGCCGCTGGATGGGGCCGGCGCTGTTCGCAGACCTTGCCATGTTGCTGACGTTGAAACTGTCTTTGCTGGCCTTGCTGAACGCCCTGCAAATGGCCGTCAGTCAAGTCACCTCGGCGGGGCCGGACCGCGGGGTGGATCAGGCGATCATCTGGCTGAACCGTGTGGTCTTTGTGGCGCTGGGTCTGGCTTTGCCGCTTCTGGTGCCCGCAGCCATGACCGGGGCGCTTGCGGCAAGACTTGGGCTGGATTCGTCGGTGGCGCTGACCATTCTGTTGTTTGCCCTGCCGGTCACTGCGCCCCTGTGTCTGGCGCGCGGCGTCGCTTTGGGGCGCGTTGACCTGCGCGGCATGGTGCTGTCGTCCAATCTGGAAATGGTCGTCCGGCTGGGCGGGGCGGCCTTGGCCTGGCAGGTGGGGCTGGGGCTGGAGGGGGTCGTGCTGGCGCTGGCCGCGTCGTTGGTGGCAGGCTGGTGGCCCTTGCGCGCTGTGCTGCGCGGCACGGCCAGGCTGCAGCGCCCCGTCCTGCGCCGTGTGGCGGCACTTGCGCTGCCCTTTGCCGTGCTGCAGGCCGCACAGGTCGGGCATCTGGACGGCGATGTTCTGATGGCCAATCTGTTGCTGACAAAAACCGATGCGGGTCTGGCGGCGGTGCTGTCGCTGTTTCAGCGCATCCAGTTCTTTGCCTGCTTTGGCCTTGCCGCCGTCTTGCTGCCGTCGGTCAACGCCGCTTTTGTCGCGGGGCGGTCGGGTCTTGCCGAGTTGCGCCCGGTGGCGGTGCTGTTTGCCGGGCTGAGCCTGCCCTTGCTGCTGATCCTGTCGCTGTATCCCGGCCCGGTCCTGCTGGGGCTGTCCGGCCCGGCCTTTGCCGCCGCAACACCCGTTCTGGCCCAGGTCGGCCTTGCTGCCGTGCTGTTCACCTTCAGCTATCTGGGGGCCACTTTTCTGGCCGCCACGGGCGACCGTCGCGGCATCTGGCTGATCGCCGTATTCCTGCCGATCCAGATCGGCCTTTACCTGATGGCCCACCGCAGCGGCCTGCTGCTGTCGGTCATGGTCGACATCAAGACAGGTGTTCAGGCGGTTCTGGCCGCGCTGATCCTGGCCCTTGCCGCATTCCGGTTGGCACCATGCCATCCCCTTACCACCGAAAAGGAATTTTCATCATGATCCCGTCCAACGTCCATCCCGTTATCCTGTGTGGCGGCCGCGGCACACGCCTTTGGCCCAGCTCGCGCAGATCCTTTCCCAAGCAGTTCAGCCGCCTGATGGAACAAGACAGCCTGCTGCAGGCCACCGTGCGCCGTCTGGAGGATTGTGGCTGCGTGGCCCCGATCCTGATGACCTCGCAGGATTACCGCTTTATCGTGGCCGAACAGATGACCGAGATCGGCGCGCGCGACCACACGATCCTGATCGAGCCCGAGGGGCGCAACACCGCCCCCGCCGTCGCCGCTGCTTTGGAATGGATCGGTGACCGCGATGAGGATGCCCTGATCCTTGTGGCCCCGGCGGACCACCATTTCGGCGACATCATGGCCTTGACCGCCGCCATGGCCGTGGCTGCCGAATGTGCCCGCCGGGGTGAATTGGTGACCTTTGGCATCCGCCCCACACGGGCCGAAACCGGATATGGCTATATCGAGCTGACCCAGGCCTTGGACGGCAATGTGGCGCAGGCTTTTGCCCGTTTCGTGGAAAAGCCCGATCAGGTTACGGCCGAGGCCATGCTGGCCTCGGGCCATCACCTGTGGAATTCGGGCATGTTCATGTTTTCGGTGCGGACGATGCGTGCCGCCCTGCGCCGCCATCAACCCGACATGCTGGATCTTGCCCGCGCTGCGGTGGATCAAAGCCAGCGTGATCTGGATTTTGTGCGTCTGGGCGCATGTTTTGCCAAGGCGGAAGATATTTCGATCGACCGCGCGGTGATGGAACATGAAAGCGGTCAGGTCGTGCCCATCAAGGCAGGCTGGAATGATCTGGGCAGCTGGCGCACCGTCTGGCAAGAATCCCGTCAGGATGTGCAGGGCGTCGTCGTGACCGGAGAGTCCATGGCGCTTGACTGCCGAGACACCCTGCTGCGCAGTGACGAAGCGGGGATGCAGGTTGTCGGCATCGGCCTGCGCAACATCGCCGCCGTTGCCACCCGCGACGCCGTTCTGATCTGCGATCTGGACGCAACCCAAGCCGTGGGCGAGGCCGTGCGCCGCCTGAAACTGGCGAACGCCAGTCAGGCCGAGGACTTTCCGCGTCATGCCCGGCCCTGGGGCCATTACGAGACGCTGGCCCTTGGGCGGCGGTTTCAGGTGAAAAGCATCGTGGTCAAGCCGGGCGGCACCCTGTCCCTGCAAAGCCATGTCCACCGGTCTGAACATTGGGTCGTGGTCGAAGGCACCGCAACCGTGACCGTGGGCACGACGGAACGCCTGCTGACCGAGAACCAGTCGGTCTACATCCCCTTGGGCGAGGTTCACCGTCTGGCCAACAAGGGCAAGGTTCCGCTGCGGCTGATCGAGGTGCAGACCGGCACCTATCTGGGGGAAGATGACATCATTCGGTATGAAGACATCTACGAAAGAACCTGATTTCTGCCGCCGCGCCCCGAATTTGACAAATTGTTCTCATATCACCCACGACTTGACGAAGGGGAACACCGCTTGCTTTGGCGGTGTTCCCGTGTGTCATCTTTATCCAAGGCCGTGGCGGGTGCCCGTGATGAGAGCATGATGAACATATTGATCGCAGACGACCAGGAACTTGTCCGTGACGCAATCGCGTCATTTCTGCGGATGGAACCTGATTTCACGGTTGATGCCGTTCCGGACTTTGCCAGCGCCATCGAGGCGGTGCGGCGGGAAGGGCCCTACGACCTTGTCCTGCTGGATTACATGATGCCCGGCATGAACGGTCTGACCGGGCTTGCCGCCATGAAAAAGCTGCAACAGGACAAGCCGGTGGCCATTCTGTCAGGCACCGCCCCGCGCGCCGTGGCCGAGCAGGCGCTGGGTGAGGGGGCTGCCGGTTTCCTGCCCAAGACCATGTCGACCAAATCGCTTGTTGCCGCCGTGCACTTCATGGCCGCGGGCGAAATCTATGCCCCGATCAGCATGATGACCGAACGCGACCCCGCCCCGACCACCGTCGCAGGTGCGCAACTGACCCCGCGGGAGTTGGAGGTGCTGAAACTGCTGTGCCGGGGCATGGCCAACAAGGAAATCGCCCGCGATCTGGATTTGCAGGAACCGACGGTCAAACTGCACGTCAAGACGCTTTACCGCAAGATCGACGCCAAGAACCGCACCCATGCCGCGATGATCGCAAAAGAGGCAGGATTTGCCTGACGTTCTACCCTAAAGGGTAGGTTATGAATCCCCTTGCCCCGACACGCTGACCCACGATTCATGCTATGGGGTCCAATCCACACAGGAGCGGCGCTTATGTTCAGACCAAATTACCTTGTCTCCCTGCTGCGCTCTGGTCTTCTGGCCGCGCTGTGTCTGGCGGCACCGGCCGTCCGGGCGCAGGATTTTGCGGCCCCGACCGGCGATGTCATCCTGACGCTGTCGGGCAATATTTCCAAGACCAACGGCGAAGGCACGCTGCGTCTGGATGCGGCCCAATTCAGTGCCCTGCCGCAGCACAAGTTCACCACCTCGACCACCTGGACCGAAGGAACGCCGACCATTGAAGGCGTGTTGCTGAAAGACCTGATCGCGGCCATCGGTGCCACGGGGACGACGATTTCCCTGACCGCGCTGAACGAATACAAGATCACCATGCCAATGGCCGATGTGCATGATGACGGCCCTTTGCTGGGCTATCTGATGGATGGCAAGCCCATGTCGGTGCGCGACAAGGGGCCGATCTGGCTGGTTTATCCCTATGATGCCAACGCAGATTACCGCACCGAACAGACCTATGCCCGGTCGATCTGGCAATTGGACCGCATCGAATTCACGGATTAGGGGCCAGGTCAGCCATGAAAGGGCCATCGCCCGCGGCAAGCCCGCACAGGTTCGGGGCCGGTGCGTCCCGCTGGCTGCGGCTTTTGCGCCCTGCGCTTTTGGTCCTTTCGACTGTGGCGATCTTTTTCGTCGCCATGCAGGCCATGGAATTGCGCAGCCAGTTGCAGACGTTTCGCGAAGAACCGGTCGACAACATCCACTGGAACGTCACCCAGCTTGAACTGGACATCTTCCACTTCGAGGCCGAGGCGGAACAGATGGTCCTGCAACCGACAGCAAGCCTGAAAAACCTGCGCGTCCGGTTCGACCTGTTTTACAGCCGGGCGCAATCGGTGTTGCATGGCCGGATGTTCCTGCAATTGGGGCTGTCTGACATTGTCGCCCCGATGAACCAGCGTTTGCAGACGTTTCTGGACACCACAACCGTCATGATCGACAGCGACGACACCGCGCTGCGACAAGACCTGCCGCAGCTTTTGCAGCATTCCACTGCGCTGCGCGAAGACCTGCGCACGATGTCGATCGAACTGATCGACAAATATGCAGCCCTTGCCGACAAGCGTCGCGCCGATTTCACCAACCTGCTGCAAAAGATCGGCTGGGCCTCGGCGGCACTGCTTGCGGTGCTGATCCTGCTTCTGGCGCTTGTGCTGCGCCTGAACCGCCAGGCCGAGGCGAACATGCGGCAGACGCGGCGCGTCTCGTCCCGGTTGGCGGCCACGGTGGACACCTCACTGGATGCCATCATCGTCGCAGACCACGAAGGCCGCATCAGTGATTTCAATTCCGCGGCGGTCAGCATTTTTGGCTATTCCCGGGCCGAGGCGATCGGGGCCACTTTGGCCGATCTGATCATCCCCCCGCACCACCGCGACGCCCATGCCAACGGGATGGACCGGATGCTGCGCACGGGCGAAATGTGTCTGGTCAACTCTGGGCGTTTTCGCATCACCGCCATCCGCAAAAATGGCGAAGAGTTTCCCATCGAGATGTCTCTGGCCAGCAGCGAGGACGGGGATGACACGTTGTTCATTTCCTATCTGCGCGATATTTCGCACAGCGTTGCGGGCGAACAGGCCGTTATCGCCGCGCGGGACAAGGCCATGGCGGCCGAACAGGCCAAGACCGCGTTCATGGCGGTGATGAGCCATGAAATGCGCACCCCGCTGAACGGCGTCATGGCCGCGCTTGAAATCGCCTCACGCAAGACGGTGGATGCCAAGCAGGCGCGCTTTCTGGATATTGCCCGCAGTTCGTCACTGCAACTGCTGCGCCACGCCAACGAGGTTCTCGACATTTCGAAGATTGATGCCGGTCGTCTTGCCCTGACCGAAGAGGATTTCGACGTTGCAACCTTGGTTGACACGCTGATCGGGGCCTTGGCGCAGGTGGCGGCACAAAAGAACACCACGATTTCCGTCAAGGCCCTGTCGGACCTGCCGCTGCTGCATGGCGATCCCTTCCGGCTGGGGCAAATCATTCAGAACTTTCTGTCCAATGCGATCAAGTTCACCGATGAGGGCAAGATTGTGATCGAGTTTGAAGTGGCCGAACAATCGCCGCAGTCGATCACCCTGGA
>CAZCFC010000056.1:11261-13894 GCA_964497815.1 uncultured Cypionkella sp. | reverse complement strand
CGGAAGAGCACACGTCTGACTGGAGTTCAGACGTGTGCTCTTCCGATCTCTGCTGGTGGTGCGGCATCCTTCCAGTGGCGCGGTCAACCTGCTGGCGTCGAAGGTCAATTGCGCGGTGCTGAATGCGGGTGACGGGCGGCACGAACACCCCACGCAGGCACTGCTGGACGCGCTGACCATCCGTCGTGCCAAGGGCCGCATCCAACGCCTGACCATCGCGATTTGTGGCGATATTGCCCATTCCCGCGTTGCCCGGTCCAACCTGATCCTGCTGGGCAAAATGGAAAACCGCCTGCGCCTGATCGCTCCGCCCACGCTGATGCCTGCCGGAGTCGAGCATTTCGGCTGTGAACTTTACGACGACATGCGGCGCGGGCTGGAAGGTGCCGATGTGGTGATGATGCTGCGCCTGCAAAAGGAACGCATGGACGGCGGCTTCATCCCCAGTGAGCGCGAGTATTACCACCGCTATGGGCTGGACGCCGAAAAGCTGTCCTATGCCAAGCCTGACGCCATCGTCATGCACCCCGGCCCGATGAATCGCGGCGTCGAGATCGACGGCGATCTTGCCGATGACATCAACCGCTCGGTCATTCAGGAACAGGTCGAGATGGGCGTCGCCGTCCGCATGGCCTGCATGGACCTGCTGGCCCGCAACCTGCGCGCCGAACGTGGTCGGGCTGCGGTTGGGGCGATGGTGTGATGCGCCCCTTGTCACGCCTGACGGCGGTCTTCACGGCGGACCTGCGCCCATGAGCCTGGGCAAGTTGGAACGCATCGCCAACATCCGCTCGATCTGGGCCGACGAGGCGCGCAATTTCACGCCCTGGCTGGAAAAGCCGCAGAATCTGTCCCAATTGTCCGAGGCGATCGGCTATGGTGCGGGCGGTCTGGAACATCTGTCGACCGAACAATGGGTGGGCGAATTCCGCACTGACATCGTGGCGCGCGATGCCTTGGGCGCGGGTGAGGGGCTGGTTCTGATCGAAAACCAGTTTGGCCGCACCAACCACGACCATCTGGGCAAGATCATCACCTATGCCGCCGGGCTGGACGAGGCCCGCACCATCGTCTGGATCGCGGAAACCTTCCGGGATGAACACCGCGCTGCGCTGGATTGGCTGAACCGCAACACCCGGCGTGAAATCGGCATCTTCGGCATCGAGATCGAACTGTGGCGGATAGGGCAATCTGATCCCGCCCCCCGGTTCAATATCGTGGCCAAGCCCAACGATTTTCTGCGCAATGACCCGGTGATCGACACGGGCACCACCGCGCTGAAACAACTTTACGCCCGCTATTGGGAGGCGCTGGGCAATCTGATCAAAACCCGGAAATCCCCGCTCAAGCCGCAGAAGGGTCTGCCGCAGCAATGGACGAATTTCTCGATTGGCCGCACCGGCTTTACCCTTGTTGCCAGTTGCACCGAACAGGCTGGGGCGATTCGCGTGGCCTTCGAGACGCTGCATGACGGGGCGAAGTCCGCCTATACCCTGCTGGAACTGCAACGCGAGGGCATTGACCGCGCCTATGGCGCCGGGCTGTCATGGGACGTGATGCCAGGGCGCAAGCAGACCCGGATCAGCGAAACCCTGACCGGGGTGGACATCCGCGCCGAAGCAGACTGGCCGCGCCAACATCGGTGGATGGCCGATCGGCTGGACCGTCTTTACGCCGCCTTCCGCGACCGGGTTCTGGCGCTGGATATGGAAGGACACAGCGAATGAGCCGCGCCTCAACCCCATCCGTCTGCGCCGCGCGCAAGGCAAGCCCGTCGCGGCAGGCCCAGGTTTTGGCCCGTCTTGTCGCTGGGTGTGCCGCATGACCGTGATCATCGCAGACAGCGACACGCACCGCCTTTGGGTCTTTGCTTTGGATATGCCGGCGGATGAGGTGGCCGCGCTGAACCACACCGAACCGCCGCTGGCGGATGAAATGTCCGATCCGGTGGCCGCCCTGCTGGGTGTGGATCTTGTCGATCGTGATTTTGTCGAGATTTTTGATCTGGCCGATCTGCAGGGTCTTGGCCTGACCGGCTATCTTGCCACCGGCAATGCCATCCCACTGGACCAACTGGCCCCAGACCGCGCCCGTCTGGATGCGCTGCAGGGCCATGTGCTGATCCTGTTCGCGCAAGCCTTTGCCCAACGGCCCGTTACCCTGCACCCCGATCCGCGTCTGACCCTGATCGGCAGCTATGCCGAAGACGTGCTGCCGCTTCAGTTCGACCCGCTGCCCGATGCCGCCGCCATCGGCACGCTGACGCCGCCTGCTTGGCCCACCGCAACGCAGCACGCCAACGGAGGGGACGCCGAATTCCTGCCTGCCCCCCAGTTTGCCCCCCAGTTTGCCCCACCCGAAGACGCAGGCCCGCGCCCGCCGCACGCTCGGAAATATTCCAACGCGCGGCAAAGCGGCATGGTCGCCACCTATGCCCTGCTGGTGATGTTCGCCATGGCGGCGCTGATGATATGGCTGGCGTGAATGGCTGAAATCACCCGCGACAGCATCCACGGCGTGCAGGTGCCGCTTGACAGCGACGAGACGCTGCTGGCGACCCTGTCCCCCGATATAACCGCCTACTGGCGTGCCCACGGTATCATGGCGTTGGCGGGGGGCGTGGTGGCCGGGGT
>CAZCFC010000056.1:5923-11251 GCA_964497815.1 uncultured Cypionkella sp. | reverse complement strand
GAAGAACCCCGATCCATGGGTTGGTCCCATCGCCGCCGTTCTGGCCATCGGTGCGCGCGCGGCCTATCTGCGGTCCGAGTCGCTTGCCGATACGTGGCGCCTGACAAACCGCCGTCTGCTTGGCCCCGGTGGCCGCATCGTGCCGCTGTCGTCGCTGAAACAGGCACGCCCGTTTCTGGGGGCGGTGCAACTGATCACCAAAGCCGGCGACAAGCACCTGATCAAGTATCAGGCGCATGCGGCGGCGGTGGTGGCCGCGATCGAAAAGGCCCGGGGATGAGAAATTGCATTCGTTTGGCCAAAGTTGAGAACCGTTGCGGCACAACCTCAGCCGCGACAATGTCGACCCGTAGGGCGGGATCTGGGCCGGCGTTTTCTGGCGAAAACTCTGGCGACCCGCCGTACCGCAGCCCATGGCCGGGTAAACCCCGCCCTACGCAGGATAGTGACGCATGATCCACCTAACCAATGCCCGCCTGATCGACCCCGAGGCCGGGACGGATGCCCCGGGCTCGCTGACCATCGACGGCGGGCTGATTGTCGCCATCAATGGCGCAGCCCCTGAATCGGCCAGTGTGATCGACTGCGGCGGCCATCCCTTGGCCCCCGGCATCGTCGATATCGGCGTCAAGATTGGCGAACCGGGCGAGCGGCACAAGGAATCCTTCCGCTCGGCGGGTCTTGCGGCGGCGGCGGGGGGCGTCACCACCATCGTCGCCCGTCCCGACACCTTCCCCGCCATCGACACCCCCGAAGTGCTGGAGTTCGTGACCAGACGGGCCGCGGAATCCCCGGTGCGCATCCGCCACATGGCCGCGCTGACCAAGGGCCGCGCGGGGCATGAGATGACCGAGATCGGCTTTCTGCTGGACGCGGGCGCCATTGCCTTCACCGATGTGTTCAACGTTGCCACCGACACCAAGGCGCTGTCGCGCGCGTTCACCTATGCCCGCAGCCTTGGCGCCTTGGTGATCGGCCATCCGCAAGAGCCGGGCCTGTCGGCAGGATCGGCGGCCACCTCGGGCAAATTCGCGTCCCTGCGCGGCCTGCCCGGCGTGTCGCCCATGGCCGAACGCATCGGGCTGGACCGCGATCTGGGCCTGGTCGAAATGACAGGCGTGCGCTATCACGCCGATCAGATCACATCGGCCCGCAGCCTGCCCGCGCTGATGCGTGCCAAGCGCAACGGCTTTGACGTCACTGCAGGCGTGTCCATTCACCACCTGACCCTGAACGAGATTGACGTCGGTGACTACCGCACCTTCTTCAAGATGACGCCGCCACTGCGGTCTGAAGACGACCGCCTGGCCATGGTGCAGGCGGTGGCGGATGGGGTGATCGACATCATCTCAAGCTTTCACACCCCGGCGGACGAGGAATCCAAGCGTTTGCCGTTCGAAGAGGCAGCATCGGGTGCCGTGGGGCTGGAAACCCTGCTGCCCGCCGCTTTGCGCCTTGTTCATGCCGGGCAGATGGACCTGCCGATGTTGTTCCGTGCCCTGTCCCTGAACCCCGCGAAACGGCTGGGTCTGCCGCAGGGACGGCTGGCGGTGGGGGCGCCCGCCGATCTGGTGCTGTTCAACCCCGACGCGCCCTATCTGCTGGACCGCTTTGGTCTGCAGTCGAAATCCAAGAACACGCCGTTTGACGGCTGCCGGATGGAGGGTAAAGTGCTGGCTACCTTCGTGGCCGGCACGCAGGTTTATCAGGCGAAATAACCATGCCCGAATTGACAACTGCCCCCGCCCTTCTGGCGCTGACAGCGCTGCTGTCCTACCTGTTGGGGTCGATCCCCTTTGGCCTTGTGATCACCCGTGCCATGGGGTTGGGCGATCTGCGCAGCATCGGGTCGGGCAACATCGGGGCCACCAATGTGCTGCGCACGGGCAACAAACCGGCCGCGCTGGCCACCCTTGTGCTTGATGCGGCCAAGGGCGGCATCGCCGTGCTGGTGGCCCGCGTGGCCCTGGGTGAAGACGCGGGGCAACTGGCGGCGCTGTTCAGCTTTCTGGGCCATCTGTTCCCGGTCTGGCTGGGCTTCAAGGGGGGCAAGGGGGTGGCGACGTTTCTGGGCACGCTGCTGGCGCTGGCCTGGCCCGTCGGGCTTGCCGCCTGCGCCACCTGGGCGGTGACCGCTGCCATCACCCGCATCTCGTCGCTGTCGGCACTTGTGGCTGCCGCGATGTCGTCGTTCTGGCTGTTCCAGTTCGATTATGGCCGCATGGTGGTGCTGGTTGTGGTGCTGACGCTTCTTGTCTACGTCCGCCACTGGGCCAACCTGCAACGGATCAAGGCCGGAACCGAGCCGAAGATCGGCGCGAAAAAGTCCTAGTCCCCGCGCAAGGTCCGGGTCTGTCTGCGACGGGTCTGTCTGTGGGTCTGTCTGCGATCATCCCGCCGCAAAAAAGGCCCTGCGGCGGGGATATTCCGGCAGGTGTGACTGCGACAGACTAAAGGCTGCTGGCCTGATAAATCGGTGTCAGATCACCCTTCCAGTCGCCATGGTAAAGGTCCAGCCAGCGGTCTGCCTGCGTCTTTTCCGTTGCCAGATTCTGCACGAGGGGTGCCAGATAGCGCTGTTCGTCCAGCCCCCGCGCGGCCAGACCCGCATGCGAAAGACCCACGGCGGCGCGGGCCAGATCCAGCAGCTTCACGCCGCCCGCCTGTGCCTGCAAACCATGAACCGAGGCCTCAACCCGCAGCCCCTCGCGCGTTTCGGCGTCAAAGCCCTTGATCAGATCCCATGCGGCATCCAGCGCGGTCTGATCGTACATCAGCCCCACCCAGAACGCCGGCAGTGCGTCGATGTGGGCCTGATCGCCACAATCCGCCCCGCGCATTTCAATGTATTTCTTCACCCGCGCTTCGGGGAAGACGGTTGTCATATGGTCGGCCCAATCCGAAAGCGTGGGCTTTTCGCCGGGCAGGGCTGGCAGGTTTCCGGCAAGAAAATCGCGAAAGCTTTGACCCAAGGCGTTGATATATTTGCCATCGCGGTAAACGAAATACATCGGCACGTCCAAGACCCAATCGACGTATTGCTGAAAGCCAAAGCCGTCATCAAAGGCAAATGGCAGCATTCCGGTGCGGGCATTGTCCAAACCGCGCCAGATCCGGCTCCGCCAGGATTTATGACCGTTCAGCTTGCCATCAAAGAACGGCGACGACGCGAACAACGCCGTCGCGACCGGCTGCAGCGCCAGTGCCACGCGCAGTTTGCGCACCATGTCCGACTCGGATGCATAGTCCAGATTTACCTGCACGGTGCAGGTGCGATACATCATCTGGGTGCCGTGGGTGCCGACACGCCCCATGTAATCGGTCATCAGCCGGTAGCGGCCCTTCGGCATCACCGGCATCTCTGCACCCGACCACTGCGGGGCGGCGCCGATCCCCATGAACCGGATGCCCAGAGGATCGGCAATCGCGCGCACCTCATCCAGATGGTTCTGCAGTTCCGCCGCGCCCTGATGCAGGTTTTCCAGCGGCGCGCCAGACAGTTCAAACTGCCCGCCGGGTTCCAGGCTGATATTGGCGCCGTTGCGTGTCATGCCGATGATGTTCCCGCCCTCGCGCACCGGAGCCCAGCTGAACTGCGCTTCAAGCCCCGCGAACAAAGCCGAGATGGACCGGTCGCCGGCATAGGGCAGCGGCGCACGCGTGTCGGTCAGCCAGCCGAATTTTTCATGCTCGGTGCCGATGCGCCAATCGGCGGATGGTTTGCAGCCATCGGCCATCATCTGCGCCAACTGTGCGAAATCTTCGATGGGGCCACCGCCGGACTGGGGAATTGACATGGGGCACGGCCCTTTCTTTGATCTTTTGGACGCCAACTCGTGGAACCACGGCGCGGGCAAGTCAAGACCAAGGCACGCGCAGCAGTGATGTTTGTTTGTGCGCAGATGAATGCAAATGCTTGATGACCGGGCAGCAGGCGTTCAGGGCCGCACCACCACCCCCACACCTTGCCTGCGCCAGATCACTTTGATTTCAGGGGTTTGCAGTGCTGGCAGGGGGCCGCCGCCGCGGGTGGCAGGCGCAAGCGACTGCACCAGTGCAGCGCTGTCCATGCCGGGCAGGCTGGCAAAGGCGTCAAACAGCCGCTCGGCCCCGGCGGCATCGACCGGAACCAACAGCGCCTGCCCATCGGCCTGTTTCAAGCGCCACACCCGCCGTCCGCGCAACGACAGCAGCCTGATTTCCACCAGTTCCGGCAGGCTGACATAGCCGCCCGCCGTGGGGCCAAGATACCCCACCTGTCCTTCGTCCACCTCGACCACGCCCGGCGAATCTGCCCCTTGGTCAAACCGCATCCGCCGCAGGGCCGACACGCCCCAGGCCCTGCCCAAGGCAACCACCCCCAACCCCAGAGGCATCAGGAAATAACCACCCAGCATCATCAGCCAAACGCCGATGGCCACCACGACCCCCGCGAAAATCACCTCATTGGCGCGGCGCAGAAAGGCAAAGACTTCGGGGCGGATCACGCCCAATCCCCCAACGCCGCTTGCCACAAGGTCAGGGCGGCCACGGCTGCGGTGTCGGCACGCAGGATGCGGGGGCCAAGCGCCAGAGGGGTGATCTGTGGCAGGGCGCGCAGACGGGTTTGCTCGTCAGCGGAAAAGCCGCCCTCGGGGCCGATCAGAATCGCCCATTTCTCGCCGCGCGGGCCTGACAGGGCCGGGGCTTTGCCCACCATCGCCTCGTCACACCACAGCAGCTTGCGGTCAGCGGGCCAGCTTGACAGCATTTTGTCCAATGAAATCAGATCGCTGACTTCGGGCACAAAGGTTGCCCCGCATTGCTCTGCCGCCTCCAGTGCGTGGGCCTGCAGCCGATCCTGCCGGATGCGTTCCGAGTTGGTGTGCCGGGTTTGCACAGGCATCACCCGCGAAGCCCCCAGTTCCACCGCCTTTTCGACGATGAAATCGGTGCGTGCCTTCTTGATCGGTGCGAAGATCAGCCACATGTCGGGTGGCAACCGCAGGGGGGCTGTCTGCCTTTCGCAGATCAGGATGCCGCCGCGCTTGGCCGTCTCGGCCACCGTTGCGCGCCATTCGCCATCGCGCCCGTTGAACAGCGCCACCGCTGCCCCGCGCGCCAGCCGCATGACGTTGAACAGATAATTCGCCTGATCAGCGTTGACAGCCACGGGTTGCCCCGCCGCCAACGCCTGATCTACATAGAGTCTGATCTTTGCTTCTGACATGAGCGTGAACCTATGCATGAGCCACCGGAATTGCCAGAGCCGAAGGCGGTTTCTGCCACACAAGAGCCGAAGGCGGACAGGGTGGCCGATGCGCCCAAGGGCAATTGGGTAGACCGATT
>CAZCFC010000056.1:4557-5823 GCA_964497815.1 uncultured Cypionkella sp. | reverse complement strand
AGCCGAAGGCGGACAGGGTGGCCGATGCGCCCAAGGGCAATTGGGTAGACCGATTTGCCCCAGCACCCGCGCGCCCCTACCTGCGCCTGTCACGGGCAGATCGGCCGATCGGCACCTGGCTGTTGCTGATTCCCTGTTACTGGGGCCTCGCACTGGCGGCCCTGACCGGCGGCTTTCGCGCATGGGACATCTGGCTGGTGCTGTCCTGCGCCGCAGGGGCCTTTCTGATGCGTGGGGCGGGCTGTACCTGGAACGACATCACCGACCGCCACATCGACGCCGCCGTTGCCCGTACCCGCAGCCGTCCGCTGCCGTCGGGTCAGGTGACCGTGACGCGTGCGGTCGTGTGGATGGCTGTGCAGGCACTGACTGCGGCGATGATCCTGTTCAGCTACAATGCGCTGGCGGTCGGGTTGGGCATCGGATCCCTGGGCCTGGTGCTGATCTACCCCTTTGCCAAGCGGTTTACCTGGTGGCCGCAGGTGTTTCTGGGGCTGGCCTTCAACTGGGGTGCACTTTTGGCCTATGCGGCCCATGCGGGTCATGTCACTTGGCCCGCCGCCGCCCTTTACGTCGCGGGCATCACATGGACGCTGTTTTATGACACCATTTATGCCCATCAGGACAAAGAGGATGACGCCCTGATCGGGGTGAAATCCACGGCGCGGCTGTTCGGGCAGAACACGAAGATGTGGTTGCAGGGGTTCATGATGGCGACGGTGCTGCTGATGGCACTGGCGGTGATTGGAACCCTGGCGCCAAAGGGCAATCCGCTGGTGATGGCGGTGGCGCTGATCGGGGTCTGGGCCTTTGGTTGGCACCTGACCTGGCAACTGCGCCGGGTGGATCTGGACGATCCCGACAGCTGCATGGTGATTTTCCGCAAAAACCGCGATGCCGGGCTGATCCCTGCGCTGTTTCTTGCCGTCGCAGCGTTCCTTTGATTGATCAGGCCGCCCGCTGGCCTTATGCAGGCCAAGGCCATGCAATCCTTGCAGAACCTTGGTGTGATTCCGAACAAGTGACATTGACCCCGTGGTAAGACTTCCTTCCTTCAACCTGCCGCAGCTTTTGGGATCAAGGCTGATGGCTCCGGCTGCCTTTCTGGGCGCGGGGCTGTTGGCGGCTTTGATCGCCTGGGGCGGGGCGGTGGTGATTGAACGGCTGTCCGTGTCGTCGGTGAATTCGCGCCTGCTGAGCGAAGGCATCACCTATGTGCAGGTGCAGGCCGACGGGCTGCAGGTGCATCTGCTGGGCACCGCCCCG
>CAZCFC010000056.1:0-4547 GCA_964497815.1 uncultured Cypionkella sp. | reverse complement strand
GAATGAGGCCGCGCGCTATCGGGTGATGAACCTGGTTGGCAGCATGATCGAATCCTCCCGCATCCGCGACAAGATGGATGTCACCCCCGTCAAGGCGGTCGAGGCCCCGCGGTTCTCGCTGGAAATGCTGCGCAATGACGATGGCATTCAGCTGATCGGGCTGCTGCCGGAAGGCACCGCCGAAGCAGCCCTGACCGAAACCGCACAGGCACTGACCCCCGAAATTCCGCTGTCGGACATGATCGAAACCGCCGCTTATCCGGCCCCCGAAGGATGGGAGGCGGCGCTTGCCTATGGCATGGATGCGCTGCAACTGCTGCCCCGGTCCAAGATTTCGGTGGCGCAGGATCGCGTGGCCATCACCGCCATTGCCGCGTCGGACGCCGAAAAGCGGACATTGGAAAACCAGCTGACCGCATCAAAGCCCGAAGGTCTGACGGTGCAGATCGAGATCTCTGCGCCGCGCCCGGTGCTGACGCCGTTTACCCTGCGCTTTGTCAAAGACGGGCAGGGGGTGCGGTTTGACAGCTGTTCAGCCGACAGCGATGCGGCCCGCGCCCGGATTCTGGCGGCGGCGGGCGATGCGGGTGTGGTGGGGCGGACCACCTGCACCGTCGGGCTTGGCGTGCCGTCACCCAGCTGGGCCGCGGCCACATCGGCGGGCATCAAGGCTGTCTCTGAACTCAGCAGTGGCACCGTCACGTTCAAGGACGCCGACGTGTCCTTGCTGGCCGGGGCCGATGTGCCGCAAGCGGATTTTGACCGTGTGGTGGGCGAGTTGAAATCGGCACTGCCCGATGTGTTTTCGCTGGACGCGACGCTGGAAAAGAAGGCCGAAGGCGGCATCGAAGGCCCCGCCGATTTCACCGCACTGCTGGCGCAGGACACTGGCCGCGTTGAATTGCGCGGCCGTCTGACCGATGACCGTCTGCGCGCCGCCGTAGACAGCTATGCCCGCGCTGAATTCGGCAGCAAGAACGTCTATCTTGCCACCCGCAATGACCCCGAACTGCCTGACGGCTGGCCCGTGCGCGTGCTGGCAGGGCTGGAGTCCATGGCGGAATTGGAACACGGCAGTCTGTTGGTGCGCGCCGACACGGTCGAGGTGAAGGGTGTCACCGGCAAACCCGGCGGCAAGGCCCGCATTTCGCAAATCCTGTCCGACAAGCTGGGGCAGGGCAAAACCTTCAAGGTCGATGTAACCTATGACAAAGAGCTTGATCCGCTGGCTGCGCTGCCCACGCCCGAGGAATGCGTGCAGGACGTCGGTGATGTGCTGGCGCGCAAGAAGATCGCTTTCACCCCCGGCTCTGCCGAGATTGACGGCACCGCCGGGCCGGTGATGACAGCCTTGGCTGATGTGCTGAAACACTGCCCCGGCGTCAAAATGGAAATCGCGGGCCACACCGACGCGCAAGGCTCTGAGGGGGGCAATCTTGCCCTGTCACAGGCCCGCGCCGAGGCGGTGCTGCTGGCGCTGCAGGGACGTCAGGTTGACGTGTCAGCGATGATTGCCAAAGGCTATGGCGAGGCGGTGCCGCTGGCGGACAACGTGACCGACGCCGGGCGGGAAGCCAACCGGCGGATCGAGTTCACCCTGATCGGTGGCGCCAAAGCGGCCACTGCGCAACCCGGAACACCCGCCGTCGATGGCATGGCGCCCGATTTCTCGGGTGATACCAGCCCGTCGGTTGCGCCCAAGGACATGACCCGCCGCCCCGCGCCGCGCCCGGCACAGAACGGATGAGAGAAAGCAGAACGCGCCCATGAACCGCACGGAATTCATCATTGCCACAGCGATCATCCTGCTTTTGGCCTTTGCCATGGGCTGGTTCACCTATTGGCTGATGCACCGGTTCACCCGCGTCGCCGGCGGGGATATGGCGGAAATGGACCGTCTGGCGCAATCGCTGCACGAGGCGGAAGAGGTCCGTGATCAGGCCATCATCTATCTGGAACAGCGCGAAGCCGAACTGATGAACCAGATCGCCCAGACCGAGGCAGAGCTGCGCGCCGCGATGGAAGGGCTGCGCGACGCCCGCCATGAGGCCGAAGAGATGCGTGCCTACATCGAGCGCATGCACGCCAACGGCTGACAGGAAGGGGGCTGTCCGCCCCCTCGGCGCAACGCGCCTCACCCCCGAGGATATTTGGGCACAGAGGATGACAGCGGGCCTAAAGCCCGTCGAGGCAGGCCCGCGTCAGGGCGCTGTCGGGCGCTTGCAGCCCGTCAATCACATTGAAATGGTGCAGGCCCGGATCGACAGTCCAACGGCAGGCCCAGCGTTCCGCCAGAGTGCGGGCCTGCCACAGGAAGGCGGGGCGTTCGATGCCGCCAACCCAGACATGGGCGTCAACGCCGCCATGCAGGGGCAGGCGGGCGGGGCTTTCGCTGACCACCTCGGCTGCGTCCAACCGCAGGGTCATCTGCGTGGCCATCAGCGGCTCCAGATCGGCAAGCGGCGAGATCGGCACCACCCGCGCCAGCCGGGGCAGGGCAATATCGGTGCAGCCCATCCGGGCGGCCAGATGTCCGCCGGCGGAATGGCCTGTCACCACCAGCGGCCCGGCAACCTGCGCCGCTGCCGCGCGGGTCGCAGCAGCCACTTCGGCGGTGATCTGCGCAATGCGGGCGGCAGGGGCAAGCGTATAAGAGGGCATTGCGCAGGCCCAGCCCCGCGCCACCGCACCCGCCGCCAGATGTGACCACAGATCGCGGTTGGTCTGCAACCAATAGCCGCCATGGACAAACACCATCAACCCCTGCGGTTCAGCCTGGGGCAGGAACAGATCAAAGCGATGCCGCTCGCCCTCACCATAAGGCAGCCCCAACTGCGCCCGCGCACCCAAGCCCTCCCGGAACGCTGCCGCCTTTTGCGCCCACAGGCCGGGCAGCGCGTCAGACCCCGCAATGAAGGCGCCGTTTTGATATTCGCGGTCCATATCCATCGCCATCTCTCCAGTTCGCCGCCGAGTTTAAGTCCAGTCAGGGTGCTGCAACTGGACTTTTGAGTCCAGAGCGGGCATGGGATGTATACCCGAGAAATGGAGGCCCACATGCTCGATTCCGTCACCGATCTGCGCTCGTTGCTGAAAGATCCCAGCCTTTTGCCGAACAAGGCCTATGTGGCCGGTGAGTGGGTGGACGCAGCCGATGGGGCAACCTTTGCCGTGACCAACCCTGCGCGCGGCGATGTCATCGCCACCGTGCCCGACCTGACCCGCGCCGATGCCCGTCGCGCGATTGCCGCCGCCGATGTTGCCCGCCGCGACTGGGCTGCCCGCACCGGCAAGGAACGCGCGCAGGTGATGCGCAAATGGTTCGATCTGTGCATGGCCGCCCAAGACGATCTGGCCGCCATCCTGACCGCCGAAATGGGCAAGCCGTTGGCCGAGGCCAAGGGCGAGATTGCCTATGGCTCTGCCTATATCGAATGGTTCGGTGAAGAGGCCAAGCGCACCTATGGCGAGATCATCCCCGGCCACATGCGCGACAAGCGGATTTCGGTGATCAAGCAGCCGATCGGGGTTTGCGCGTCGATCACCCCGTGGAACTTTCCCAATGCGATGATCGCGCGCAAGGTGGCCCCGGCTTTGGCCGCTGGCTGTGGCTTTGTGGCCCGCCCGGCGGCGGAAACGCCGCTGTCCGCGATTGCGCTGGCGGTTCTGGCCGAGCGCGCGGGCGTGCCTGCGGGCGTTTTCTCGGTGATCACCTCGAAACGCTCATCCGAGATCGGCAAGGAATTCTGCGAAAACCCGGCCATCCGCAAGCTGACCTTCACCGGCTCGACCGAAGTGGGCCGCATCCTGCTGCGGCAGGCGGCGGATCAGGTGCTGAAATGCAGCATGGAACTGGGCGGCAACGCGCCGTTCATCGTGTTCGATGATGCCGATCTGGATGCGGCTGTCGAAGGCGCGATGATCTCCAAGTTCCGCAACAACGGCCAGACCTGCGTCTGCGCCAACCGCATCTATGTGCAGGCCGGCGTTTACGACGCCTTCGCCGCAAAACTGGCGGTGGCCGTGCAAAAACTGGCGATCGGTGATGGCTTGAAGGCCGGGGTCACGACCGGCCCGCTGATCAACGAAGACGCCGTGACCAAGGTTGAGGAACACATCGCGGATGTGCTGAAAGGCGGCGGCAAGGTTGTCACCGGCGGCAAGCGCCACGCGCTGGGCGGCACCTTCTTTGAGCCGACGGTGGTTACGGGCGTGACCCCGGACATGATGGTCGCCAACGAGGAAACCTTCGGCCCGCTGGCCCCGCTGTTCAAATTCGACACCGAGGAAGAGGTCATCCGCCGCGCCAATGACACCATCTTTGGATTGGCCAGCTACTTCTATGCCCGCGACATCGGCCGCATCACCCGCGTGCAGGAACAACTGGAATACGGCATGGTCGGCGTCAACACCGGGCTGATCTCCAACGAGATGGCCCCCTTTGGTGGCGTGAAACAGTCGGGCCTTGGCCGCGAAGGCAGCCACCACGGGATCGACGACTACATGGAACTGAAATACGTCTGCTTGTCGATCTGAACGGAAACGGC
>CAZCFC010000055.1:5375-13945 GCA_964497815.1 uncultured Cypionkella sp. | reverse complement strand
CACCGGCACCGTGCCATAGCGCAGGCCATACATCTGCGTCAGACCGCAAGGCTCGAACCGGCTGGGCACCAGCACCGCATCACCGCCCGCGAACAGCCGGTGCGACAGCGCCTCGTCATAGCCGATCCGCACCGCCACCCGGCCCGGATAGCGCGCACCAAGCGCCTGCATCGCAGCCTCAAGCGCCGGATCGCCCGACCCAAGGATGATCAGCCCACCGCCGCCCGCGACAAAGTCGGGCACCGTGCCCGCCAGCAGATCAATGCCCTTCTGATCGGTCAGACGGCTGACCAGAATGGCCAGTGGCCCCGGCACCTCCAACCCGAATTCGGCACAGATCGCGGCGCGGTTGGCCGCCTTGCCTGTCATGGCCTTGGCAGAATAGGGGATCGGCTCGGCCTCGGGCGACCACAGGGCGGTATCAACCCCGTTCAGGATGCCCGACACCACATCGGCCCGTTGCGCAATCACCCCTTCCAGCCCCATGCCAAACTCGGGGCGCATCAACTCGGCGGCGTAAGACGGGGACACGGTGGTGATGCGGTCCGCCGTCACCAGCCCGGCCTTCAAGGTTGAAAGCCCGCCGTAATATTCCAAAGCGCCGGGATGGAACTGCTCGAACGGCAGCCGCAATTCCGCCAAAGACTGCGCGGGGGCCCAGCCCTGAAACGCGATATTGTGAATGGTCAGAACCGATGCAACCCCGCCGGTGCCGCCATAGGCCAGATAGGCCGGGGCCAGCCCCGCCTGCCAGTCATGCGCATGCAAGACGTCCGGCTTCCAGCCCTCCAGCCCCACGCGGGCAATCTGCGCGCCCACCCATGAAAGCGCCGCAAACCGGCGCGCATTGTCAAACCAATCGCCGCCGGGGCCGGAATAAGGCCCGCCCTCACGGTCATACAAATGTGGCGCATCCAGCAACAGCACCTGCATGCCCGCCACATCGCCCAGATAAACCCGCGCATCGCCCCCGAACAGGTCACGCTCGAACCACACCTCATCCATCGCCTGAAGTCTGGGCCGCAACGCCTTGTAAGCAGGCAATAAAACCCGCATATCCCAACCCATGGCAGCAACAGCGGCAGGCAGCGCGCCCACCACATCCGCCAAACCGCCGGTCTTGACCAGTGGCACAGATTCCGAGGCCACAGACAGCACCCGCCCCCGAATTTGCATGCTCGATCCTTTCACAATGGTTCAAATATCCCGGGGGGTCCGGGGGGCTGGCCCCCCGGCCCTGGCCGCAGTCATGCCTTATGACAGCGCGCGCGCGCGGACGTCCAGCATGTCCTGGGTGATCAGCACGATCCCGGCTTCGGTGCGCTGGAACCACTTTGCGTCCAGGACCGGATCCTGCCCGACCACCAGACCATCGGGAATGATCACGCCGCGATCAATCACACAGTTCGACAACTCGGCATTGCGGTTGACGATCACTTGCGGCAACGCCACCACGTGATCGAGGCTGCTGAACGAATGCGTCCGGCACCCGGTGAACAGCAACGAATTGCGCACCTCGGACCCCGACACGATGCAATCCCCCGACACCAGCGACGACACCGCCATCCCGCGGCGGCCATCTTCATCATGGATGAACTTCGCGGGCGGCAAAATCTCGGCATAGGTCCAGATCGGCCAGCTTTGGTCGTAAAGGTCCAGCTTGGGCACGAAATCGGTCAGGTCGATGTTGGCCTGCCAAAACGCGTCGATCGTGCCCACGTCGCGCCAGTAGGGTTCGGTTTCCAGCCCCGATTTCACACAGCTGTCCGCGAACTTGTGCGCCACGGCCTTGCCATTCTTGACGATGCCGGGGATCAGATCATTGCCGAAATCATGGCTGGAATTTTCGTCCGCCATATCCTCCAGCAGCAATTCGCGCAGGAATGCCCAGTCGAAGATGTAGATCCCCATCGAGGCCAAAGCGTGATCGGGATCACCGGGGATCGCGGGCGGATCTTTCGGCTTTTCCAGAAACGAGGTGATCCGCATGTCCTTGTCGACATGCATCACGCCAAAGGCCGTCGCCTCCATCCGGGGCACGGTCAGGCAGCCGATGGTGACATCCGCGCCGGATGTGACATGCTGTTGCAGCATCACCTCGTAGTCCATCTTGTAGATGTGATCGCCGGCCAGCACGATGATGTATTTCACGCCATAGCTGTCAACAATATCAATGTTTTGCGCCACGGCATCCGCTGTGCCCAGATACCATTTGCTTTCCGAAACCCGTTGGCTGGCTGGCAGGATATCCAGATATTCGTTGCGTTCCGCCCGGAAAAAGCCCCAGCCGCGCTGCATGTGGCGGATCAGGCTGTGCGCCTTGTACTGGGTGGCAATCGCCATCTTGCGGATGCCCGAGTTCAGCGCATTCGACAGCGCAAAGTCGATGATCCGGGTCTTGCCGCCAAAATACACCGCCGGTTTGGCCCGACGGTCGGTCAGTTCCTTCAGGCGGCTGCCGCGCCCTCCGGCCAGCACAAATGCCATGGCCTGCGATGACAGGCGGGCGTTGGGTCTTGCTTGCATGGTATCCTCCCTTGACGCGGATCAAAGCCCGCTTTTTTCCTGTCTTGTCTCAGCCCTGTTTCAGCCAGACTGCCGCCAACGGCGGCAATGTGACAAGGGCCGATTGCGCGCGGCCGTGACAAGCCACGGCTTCTGCCGTCACCCCCCCCAGATTGCCGCGATTGCCTCCTCCGTAGATCGCGGCATCGGTGTTCAAGATCTCGGCCCAATGCCCGCCCGCAGGCAGGCCAAGCCGGTAGCTGCGTTCCACGGGCGTCATGTTGACCACGGCCACCACCATGGGATCGCCCGCCGCCCCCTTGCGAACCCAGGCATAGACCCCGGCCTCGGCATCGTTGGATGTGATCCACTCAAACCCCTCGGGGCGGGTGTCGTTCAGATGCAGCGCCGGATTGGCGCGGTAGGCAAGGTTCAGATCGCGCACCAGCGATTGCATGCCCTTGTGTTCGGGGATGTCCAGCTGATGCCAATCAAGGGATTGGTTGTGGTTCCATTCGCGCCCCTGGGCAAATTCGCAGCCCATGAACAGCAGCTTCTTGCCCGGATGGGCCCACATGAACGCATAATAGGCGCGCAGGTTGGCGAATTTCTCAAAGCCGGTGCCGGGCATCTTTTCCAGCATCGAGCCTTTGCCATGCACCACCTCGTCATGGCTGATCGGCAGGATGTAATTTTCAGACCATGCGTAATGCAGCCCGAACGTCATCTGGTGATGATGATATTTGCGGAACAGCGGATCCTTGTGCATGTAGGACAGGGTGTCGTTCATCCACCCCATGTTCCACTTGAACCCGAACCCCAGCCCGCCATGATCAACCGGGCGCGACACCCCCGGAAAGGCCGTGCTTTCCTCGGCCACCGTCATCACGCCCGACACCTCGCCATAGGCTGTGGTGTTCATGCGTTGCAGCACGGCAATCGCCTCATAGTTCTCGCGGCCGCCGTCCTTGTTGGGCACCCACTGGCCAGCTTCGCGCGAATAGTCGCGGTACAGCATCGAGGCCACGGCATCGACGCGCAGCCCGTCCATGTGGTATTCCTCCAACCAATACAGGGCGTTGGATACCAGATAGTTGGAAACCTCTACCCGGCCATAGTTGAAGATCAGGGTGTTCCAGTCCTGATGAAAGCCTTCGCGCGGGTCCTGATGTTCGTACAACGCCGATCCGTCAAACCGCCCCAAACCATGCGCGTCCGTCGGGAAATGCCCCGGCACCCAATCCAGCAGCACACCCAGCCCCTTGCGGTGCGCCGCATCCATGAAGGCACGGAATTCGGCGGGCGTCCCGTGGCGGATGGTGGGCGCGAACAGGCCCACCGGCTGATACCCCCATGATCCGTCGAACGGATATTCCGACACCGGCATCAGCTCGATATGGGTAAAGCCCATGTCAGCCACGTAATTCACCAGCTGATCGGCAAGTTCGATATAAGACAGCATCCGGTCGCCCGGCGCGCGCCGCCAAGACCCCAGATGCACCTCGTAGACCGAGATCGGCGCGTCGATGTTCTGGTGTTGGCCGCGCGTGGCCATCCAGTCGGCATCGGTCCAGACCGCCCCGTCAATCCGGCGCACCACCGACGCATTGGCGGGGGCGTGTTCGGATCCGAACCCCACCGGATCCGCCTTCAACGGCAGCAAGGCCCCCCCTGGCGCGCGCAATTCGTACTTGTAAGCCTCGCCTTCACCGATGCCGGGCAGGAAAGTCTCCCACACCCCCGTCCCGCCCCGGCGGCGCATCGGATGGCGGCGCCCGTCCCAGGCATTGAAACCACCCACCACCGAAACGCGCTCGGCATTCGGGGCCCAGACGGCGAAATGTGTTCCCGACACACCTTCATGCGTGATCACATGCGCGCCCAGCACCTGCCACAGGCGTTTGTGGCTGCCCTCTCCCAGCAGATATTCGTCCAACTCACCCAGCACGGGGCCAAAGCGGAAGGGGTCTTCGCCCTCCCACACAGCCCCGTGGCCTTGCCAGCGCAGACGGTAAACGACCTTCCTTGGCAGTTCGGCCGCGAACAGACCGGGCGCGCCCGCAACCGCCGTGGCCGCCACCGCCTTGCCCGATTTGCCGGTCAGCACAAACATCGCCTCGGCCCCGGGATCAAACCCCAGCACCACCCATTTCCCCCCGCGCTTGTGCAGACCCAGCACGGAAAACGGGTCGCCATGACGACCTTCGGCAATCGCCGCTGCGGCATTCGGGTCGATCAAAGCGTCTGTCATGGCAAACCTCATAGGGCTGAAGGAATGGACCAGATGTCTTTCATATAGCTGCGGATGGTGCGATCCGAGCTGAAAAAGCCCGACCGCGCCGTGTTCAGCACCGCCATTTTGACCCAGGCATCACGATCCGCATAGGCCTTATCCACGGCGGACTGGGCCTGATCGTACGAGTCGAAATCGGCGGCAACCAGGAAATAGTCGTGGTGCCAGACCCGGTGTACCAAGCCGTGATAGCGGTCTTTCTGATCCGCACTGAACGCGCCCTCGGCGATCGACTGCAACACGCCCTGCAGCGCCGGGCTGGCTTCGATCGCCTTGCGCGACTGATCGGGGTCTTCGCGCCGCTTCATCGCTTCGTCCGTGGTCATGCCGAACAGGAAGAAGTTCTCTGCGCCAACCTCTTGCAATATCTCGACATTCGCGCCGTCCAGCGTGCCAATGGTTGGCGCGCCGTTGATCATGAACTTCATGTTGCCGGTGCCCGACGCCTCTTTGCCCGCCGTCGAGATCTGCTCTGACAGATCGGCCGCCGGAACAAGCCGTTCGGCCATCGAAACGTTGTAGTTCGCCGGATAGACGATTTTCAGCAGATCCCCAACCACGGGATCAGCATTCACAACAGCCGCCACGTCATTGACAAGATGGATGATTTCCTTGGCCACCGCATAACCCGGGGCCGACTTGCCGCCGAAAATCTTGACCCGCGGCACCCAGTCGGCCTTGGGGTTGGCCTTGATCCGCTGATAATGCGCCACGGTTTGCAGAATGTTCAGCAACTGGCGCTTGTATTCGTGAATCCGCTTGATCTGCACGTCAAACAGCGCGTCGGGGCTGACCGTGACACCGCATTCGGCAGCGATCCAGCCCGCCAACGCCACCTTGTTGGCCCGCTTGGCTGCATCAAACTCGGCCCGGAAGTCCTTGTTATCCGCAAATTTCTCCAAACCTTTCAACCGGTCCAGATCATCTTCCCAACCCGGCCCGATGCTTTTGGTGATCAGATCCGACAAGGGCCGGTTCGACATCTTCAGCCACCGCCGCGGGGTCACACCGTTGGTCTGGTTGATGATGCGGCCCGGATGCAGCGCATTCAGTTCCGGAAACAGGTTCTTCTTGACCAGATCGGAATGCAGCGCCGAAACGCCATTGACCTTGTGCGCCATCACGAAGGCCAATTCTCCCATCCGCACTTCGTGGTGCTTGACGATGCCGATGTAATGCGGCGGGGAATAGGTGCGGCGATGCCAGCTGTCGATCCGCTCGACGATCTGCATGTGGCGCGGCAGCACGGTGCCAAAGGTGAAGGTCGCCCAGCGTTCCAAAGCCTCGGGCAACAGGGTGTGGTTGGTGTAGCCAAGGCAGGCCTGCGCGGTTGCCAGCGCGTCCTCGAACCCCATGCCGTTTTCATCAACCAGCAGCCGGATCAGCTCGGGCCCGGCAATCGCGGGGTGGGTGTCGTTCATCTGGATGGCGACGTGTTTTGGCAGCGCGCGCAGGTCGGAATGCCCGGCCTTGAAGCGGCGCAGAATGTCTTGAAGTGCCGCAGATGTCAGGAAGAATTCCTGCTTCAGGCGCAGCTCCTTGCCCTGATAGGTGGTGTCATCGGGGTAAAGAACGCGCGACAGCGTGCGCGCCAAAGCCTCGGGTTCCGCCGCCGCCGCATAGTCACCGCGGTTAAAGCGTTCCAGATCGAACTGCTTGGTGGGCTTGGCCGCCCACAGCCGCAAGGTGTTGCCCCATTTGCCCTGCCAGCCAATGACCGGCGTGTCATAGGCGCTGGCCAGAACGGTTTCGCCGGGTGTCCAGACTTCGCGGCCGTCGTGGGTTTCCACATGGCCCTTGAACGGGATCACATAGGCGCTTTCGGGGCGGGCGAATTCCCAGGGATTGGTTTGTGACAGCCAATCCTCGGGCATCTCAACCTGTTGCCCCCCTTGGAAACTTTGGCGGAACAGACCGTGTTCATAGCGGATGCCATAGCCGTAGGCCGGGCAACCCACCGTCGCCATGCTTTCCATGAAACAGGCCGCCAGCCGCCCCAGACCGCCGTTGCCCAATGCCGCGTCCGGCTCCCCTTCCACCAGCGTGCGCAGGTCTTGCCCCAGACCTGCCATCACCTCTTCCGCGACCTCGCGCAGCCCAAGATTGACAGTGGCATCTTCCAGAAGACGCCCGATCAGGAATTCCATCGACAGATAATAGACCCGCTTGCGATCTTCGGCCCAGATGCGCTTGGTCGAGGCGAACCACGGTTCCATCACCCGGTCCCGAATCGCGTAAGACAGCGCCATGCGCCAGTCATAGCGGCTGGCATTGGGCGCGTCCTTGCCAAGGGTAAAGGTCAGGTGGCGCAGCACATCGGCACGCAACTGGGTCGGGGTTAGGCTTTGGTCGGTCAATGTTCACGTCCGCAATAAGGGCCAGGCTTGGCATTGGGCAAGCCTATCCCCCTTGCCGCCCGCGTCAAGCAATGCCCCGTTTTCGAACGCAGCAACTTTCGGGGCGGGCAGGGGCAGATTTTGCCTCAAACCGCTTTCCTGTTACCGCAAACATAAACGAAAATCACGCAAATTCTTCTATACCCTGAAAGGGGCCATCGCATTCAAAGCGCTTTGGCCCCTTTGCCCCCAGACCATCGCAAAAGCAACGGACGTGTGGGGCGCCGCCAAAACCGTAATCTGATCTGAATCAAGGCAAATCTGGCGCAAAAGCTTAGGCTGTATTTAGGTTATCAAGGATGGACCGCCATGCGACTGACAACTCGGACCAATCTGGCGATGCGCACGCTGATGTTTTGCGCCGTCAATCCCGACCGTATTGTGCGCAAGCATGAGGTGGCCCAAGCATGCGGCGCTTCGGAAAACCATCTGGCGCAGGTCATTCATCTGCTGGCACGGGCGGGGTTTCTGAAAACCTTGCGCGGGCGGTCAGGCGGCCTGATGCTGGGACGCACCCCCGACGCCATCAAGGTGGGCGAGGTCTTTCGCACCTTTGAAGGCGTGCTGCCATTCACGGAATGTTCGGAAGACAACAGCACCTGCCCTCTGGTCGGGGCCTGTCGGCTGAAATGCGTGTTGTCCGATGCGATTGAAGGCTTCTATCTTGCGCTGGACAAGGTCAGCCTGACCGATCTGGTCGGCGGCAATACGGCGCTGCACGGGCTATTGAAGGTCGCCTGAACAACAGCCCTTTCCCGTCGCCAACCCCATCAGAATCGGGCAGTCTGGCCGGGAATCGCCGGCGCAGGCGTGGATCAGGTCGGTCAGCGTCGTTTCCATCGCGCGCAATTGGGTGATCTTGGCGCGGATCTGGTCCAGATGATCCTGCGCCAGCGCTTTCACATCGGCACTGGCGCGGCCCCGGTCTTCGTACAGCGCCAGAAGCGCCCGGCATTCCTCGATGGAAAAGCCAAGCCCCCGCGCCCGGCCCAGAAAGGTCAGCTTGTGCAGATCGCTGTCACGAAAGGCGCGATAGCCATTGTCGCCCCGCAAGGGTTTGATCAGCCCGATTTCCTCATAGTAGCGGATGGTCTTGGCTGGCAGACCCGATCGCGCCGCCACATCGGCTATGTTCATCGCCCCACTCCCTTGAACCGCCGCAACCGCAGCGCGTTGGTCAGCACAAACACCGAAGACAGCGCCATCGCCCCCGCCCCCAACATGGGCGACATCTGCGGGCCGCCGAACGGCACCAGCACCCCGGCCGCCACCGGGATCAACGCGACGTTATAGCCAAAGGCCCAGACCAGATTCTGCCGGATGTTGCGCATCGTGCCCCGTGACAGCGCAATGGCGTTGACAACCCCCAAGGGATC
>CAZCFC010000055.1:0-5365 GCA_964497815.1 uncultured Cypionkella sp. | reverse complement strand
AGCACCACATCCCCCGCCTCGATCGCCACATCGGTTCCCGTCCCCATGGCGATGCCGACATCGGCGGCGGCCAGGGCGGGCGCGTCGTTGATGCCATCGCCCACAAACACCGTGCCTGCCCCCAGTTCGGCAATCACCCCGGCCTTGCCCTCGGGCAGCACGCCCGCGCGCAGATCGGTGATACCGATCACACCCGCAACAGCCCGCGCCGTGCGCTCGGCGTCTCCGGTGATCATCACCGCCCCCACCCCCAAAGCCGCCAGCCCGGCAATCGCCTGCGCCGCATTGGGTTTGACCGGATCGGCCACCGTGATCAGACCGATCACGCGCCCGTCGCGCGCCACGAACAGCACGCCCTGCCCCTGCCCCTGCGCCGCCTCTGCCGCCGTGGCCAGACCTTGGGGCAGATCGGGGAACATCCGCGCCGAACCAACCGCCACCGCCACGCCGTCCAGTGATGCCGTTGCCCCATGGCCCGGTATTGCGGCAAACCCAGTGACCGCAGGCACCACCAGCCCCCGCTTGGCTGCCTCGGCCATGATCGCCGAGGCAAGCGGGTGTTCAGACCCGGCCTCGACCGCCGCCGCAATCTTCAACACATCCGCATCGTCAGGCTGCACGGATTGCACCACAGGCTTGCCTATGGTCAGGGTGCCGGTCTTGTCAAAGGCGACCCGCCGCACGCCCTCAAGCCGCTGCAACGCCTCGCCCTTGCGAAACAGAATGCCCAACTCTGCCGCCCGTCCGGTACCGACCAGAATCGACACCGGAGTGGCCAGCCCCATCGCGCAAGGGCAGGCGATGATCAGCACCGCCACCCCCGCCACCAACGCCTGCCCCAACCCCGGCCCGAAAATCAGCCAGACCAGCACCGTCAGCGCCGCCACCGCCATCACCACCGGCACGAACCACAGCGTGATGCGGTCCACCAGCGCCTGCACCGGCAGCTTGGATCCTTGCGCGCTTTCCACCAGCGCGATGATCCGCGCCAGCACCGTCTGCGCGCCGACCTGCTGAACCTGCATCACCAGCCCACCCGTGCCGTTCACAGTGCCGCCGGTCAGCGTGTCACCGATGGCCGTTTCCTGTGGCAAAGGCTCACCCGTCAGCATCGAGCAATCCACCGCCGAATGGCCAGACACCACCACCCCATCGGCGGGAATGCGTTCACCGGGGCGGATCTGCACGCGCTGACCGGGCATCAGCGTGCCCACCTCCACCTCGGTCACCGAGCCATCTTCGGCCACCAGCCGCGCCGTGCGCGGGGCCAGTTGCACCAGCCGCGCAATCGCCGCCCCCGCCCGCCCGCGCGCCCGGGTTTCCAGCGCCCGCCCCAGCAGAATAAGCACAACGATCACCGCTGCCGCCTCGAAATACACCGCCCGCGACTGCGCCGGGATCAATGCCGGCCAAAAGGTCACAAGCGTCGAGTAAATCCACGCGGCCCCCGTCCCCACCGCCACCAGACTGTTCATGTCCGGGCCGCCGCGCAGCAACGCGGGCAGTCCCTTTGCGAAAAACCGCCTGCCGGGGCCCAGCAGCACCAGCGTCACCAGCACGAACTCGATCAGCCAAAGCGACTGCAACCCGATAAGCCCGTGCAACCAATGGTGAAAGCCGGGGATCAGATGCCCGCCCATTTCCACCACGAACACCGGCAGGGTCAGAACCGCCGCCACCCACGTCTCGCGCCACAGCCGCCGCAGTTCGGCGGCCGGATCATGTCCCGCCGCCGCCGCCAAGGGCTGGGCCGCATAGCCCGCCCGCGTCACCACCGCCGCCAGTCGCGCCGCATCCACAGGTTGCCACAGCGTGATGTCGGCCCGCCGCGTTGCCAGATTGGCCACAGCCGACGCCACGCCCGGCTGCGCGCGCAACACCCGCTCCACCCGGCCGGTGCAGGCGGCACAGGTCATGCCGTCAACCGACAGACTGACCTGCGACTGCCGCACCGGATAGCCTGCGCGCGCCAAAGCCTGCGCCATGGCCTCGGGCGTGGCGGGCGCGCCATAATCCACCTCGGCGCTTTCGGTGCCCAGATTGACCGCCGCGCGCGTCACACCCGGCACTGCCGTCAGCACCCGTTCCGCCCGCGCCACGCAAGAGGCGCAGGTCATCCCGTCCAATCCAAGCCGGATGGTCGTCACTGGTTTGGCATCCATATCGGGCACTCCTTGAAGATGCATATGGGGATTCCAGTGACTGGAAGGTCAAGACCCCAACGCAAAAACTTTGCGCTTGACCTTCCCCCACAGGAATCCTTCATCCTTTGGCCAAAGGAGAACCCCATGACCCTGCTTTCTGTTCCCGATATGTCGTGCGGCCATTGCAAAGCCTCGGTCGAGGCGGCGCTGTCGGCCCTGCCCGGCGCAGCACCCATCACCGTCGATCTGGCCAAGCGTCAGGTCACCGCCAATGGCGCGCCCGAGGTCCTGATTGCCGCGCTGGATCAGATCGGCTTTCCGGCGCAGCTTGTATCGGCCTGACCCGTCGCGCCGACGTGATGCCTTGACGCCGCGTAGCCGATTGCGTGCGTCGCTGGATCTGGCTAAATAGTCGCAATCCTTCCTTGTTTTGGTCCGCTTTGGGCCGCAAGGGCGGAGCAGTACAGCCAATCGGCGCAATGCCGCAAAAAACCACCGGAGCAGTCCCATGGCCACCCAGTCCCCCGCCCCGCAACAAGGCGGCAGTTCAGCCCCAGCGCAACAGCAAGGGCAAACATCCACCCCGACGCCGCAACAAGGCAGCACGCCCGTGTTCCGCGATTGGGCCGCGATCTGAAATTCCCCTATCCGGCATCAAGGCCAGCCCAACGGCTGGCCTTTGTCATTGCAGGTGGCCCATGACAGACCCCGTCTCATCCATCCCCAACCTTGGCCCCGCGTCCGAAGCGGCCTTTGCCAAGGCGGGCATCCACACGGCTGCAGAAATCCGCGCCATGGGTGCAGATGAGGCCTACCGCCGCCTGCTGGCCGCTGGCACCCAAGCGCATTTCATCGGTTACTATGTGCTGCACATGGGCCTGCAGGGCCGCCCGTGGAACGATTGTCAGGGCGATGAGAAAAAGGCGCTGCGGCTGCGGTTTGATGCGATCAAGGCAAGCATGGTCGGCACAAAGGAAAAGGGCCGCTCAGAACTTGAGGCCGCCCTGCAATTCTTTGGCGTGATCGAGAAAAGGCGGTAAGACCAGAACCGTTCTGGAAACGCTGCGGTGCCGCGCGTGTGCCGGTTCCCGGATCAAAAGGCAAATCGCCGCATGGGCGGGGCCGTTGCGACGCAAACCATAGCCTGCACATTGGCACGCGGGTCTCACGGGTGCGGAACGCGCCTGCCGGGGCTGGCAGGCGCGACCCAATGTGATGCGTGTCAAACAGGGTAAGAAAAACAGGCGTTCTTCTTACCCGATCCCGATCAGCCAACCAGTTCAAGGCCCGAGAAGAAGAACGCGATTTCGCGTGCAGCGGCGGCCTCAGAGTCCGAACCGTGGGCCGAGTTTTCGCCCTTGGACAGCGCGAATTCCTTGCGGATGGTGCCCGGAGCGGCCTGTGCCGGATCGGTGGCCCCCATCACTTCGCGGTTCTTGGCAATGGCGCCTTCGCCTTCCAGAACCTGAACCACAACCGGCTCGGACGCCATGAACGCGCACAGCTCACCATAGAACCCGCGCTCGGCATGTTCGGCATAGAACTGACCGGCCTGCGCCGGGGTCAGGTGGATGCGCTTGGACGCGACAACGCGCAGGCCAGCGTCTTCGAACTTGGCAACGATCTTGCCGGTCAGGTTGCGTTTGGTGGCGTCGGGCTTGATGATCGACAGGGTGCGTTCGATGGCCATTTGGCTCTCCATGGATAGGGCGCTGCGGCCCGGAATTGGTGTGCGCGCCTGCTAACACGCGCCGCACGGCTTGAAAACCCGTGTCATGCGCAAAGCCATACGCGCGCCATGCGCAAACCTGACGTAAAACACACCCTTCCCCTGTTGACGCCGCCCGTCCCATAGGGCAAGCCCCGGCGCATGCTGAAAATCGAAGACATCACCTATTCCGTCGAAGGCCGCCCCCTGTTTGAGGGGGCTTCGGCCACCATTCCCACCGGCCACAAGGTCGGCCTTGTCGGGCGCAACGGCGCGGGCAAGACCACGCTGTTCCGGCTGATCAAAAAGGAACTGGCGCTTGAGGGCGGCGATATCTCGATGCCCAACCGCGCCCGCATCGGCGGTGTGGCGCAAGAGGTGCCGTCCTCGTCCACCAGCCTGCTGGACACGGTGCTGGCCGCCGATACCGAACGCGCGGCCCTGCTGATCGAGGCGGAAACCGCGCATGATCCGCACCGGATCGCGGAAATCCAGCACCGCCTGAACGATATTGATGCATGGAGCGCCGAAGGCCGCGCGTCCAGCATTCTCAAGGGCTTGGGCTTTGACGCCGAGGCGCAACTGCGGCCCTGCTCGGATTTCTCGGGCGGCTGGCGGATGCGGGTGGCGCTTGCAGGGGTGCTGTTTGCCCAGCCCGATTACCTGCTGCTGGACGAACCCACCAACTATCTGGACCTTGAAGGCGCGCTTTGGCTGGAAAGCTATTTGCAGAAGTACCCGCACACGGTGCTGATCATCAGCCACGACCGCGGCCTGCTGAACCGCGCCGTCACCGGCATTCTGCATCTGGACAACAAGAAGCTGACCTACTGGTCCGGCCCCTATGATCAATTCGCCCGCCAAGTGGCCGAACGCCGCGCCGTGTTGCAGGCCGAGGCCCGCAAACAAGCCGACAAACGCGCGCATCTGCAGGCCTTCGTTGACCGCTTCAAGGCCAAGGCATCCAAAGCCGCACAGGCGCAATCCCGCGTGAAAATGCTGGAAAAGATGGAAACCATCACCGCGCCCGAGGATGCGAAAAAGGTGGTGTTCACCTTCCCCGAGCCGGAAGAGCTTTCGCCCCCCATCATCAACATGGAAGGCGTCGCCGTCGGCTATGGCGGCCCGCCGATCCTGAAAAAGCTGTCGCTGCGGATTGACCAAGACGACCGCATCGCGCTGCTGGGACGCAACGGCGAAGGAAAATCCACGCTTTCCAAGCTGTTGGCCGGCAAACTTCAACCGGCTGAAGGCAAGATGGTCAGCTCGTCCAAACTGCGCATCGGCTATTTCGCGCAGCATCAGGTGGATGAGCTGCACATTGACGAAACCCCACTGCAACACGTCATGCGTCTGCGCCCCGCCGAAGGGCAGCCGAAACTGCGCGCGCGTCTTGCAGGCTTTGGCCTTGGCGCGGATCAGGCGGAAACCGCCGTGGGGAGGCTGTCGGGCGGGCAAAAGGCGCGGCTGTCGCTGCTGCTGGCCACCATCGATGCGCCGCACCTGCTGATCC
>CAZCFC010000054.1:9832-13952 GCA_964497815.1 uncultured Cypionkella sp. | reverse complement strand
ATTTCCGCCCGGTGCAGACGGCAACCAAGCTGAAGGTGACGGGGGTTGATCTGTTCTCGGCGGGCGATTTTGCCGAAGGGCCGGGGCGCGAGGACATCGTGTTCCGCGATCCGGGACGCGGGATCTACAAGCGGCTGGTGATCGAAGGTGATCGCCTGCTGGGCGCGGTGATGTACGGAGATACGGCGGATGGCGCGTGGTTCTTTTCGCTGATCAAGGACGGCACCGACATCACGCCGATGCGCGATACGCTGATCTTTGGCCCTGCCTTTCAGGGGGGGGCCCAAACGGACCCTTTGGCGGCCGTTGCAGCCTTGCCGCTTGATGCGGAGATTTGCGGCTGTAACGGCGTCTGCAAAGGCAAGATTGTAACGGCCATCCAAAACGGTGCCGTGACGCTGGATGCAGTGCGGGCCACCACCAAGGCCAGCTCCAGCTGTGGCACCTGCACCGGGCTGGTGGAGCAGGTGATGGCGTTGACGCTGGGCGATGCTTTCACCGCAAACGCCAATCCCGCCATGTGCAAATGCAGCGACCACACCCACGAGGATGTCCGGCGGCTGATCAAGGCGGGCGGGCTGAAATCCATTCCCGCCGTGATGCAGGAACTGGGCTGGCGCACGGCGGGGGGCTGTGCGTCCTGCCGCCCGGCGCTGAACTATTATCTGATTGCCGACTGGCCGCTTGACTACTCTGACGACCGCCAATCGCGTTTCGTCAACGAACGCAACCATGCCAACATTCAGAAAGACGGCACCTATTCGGTGGTGCCCCGCATGTGGGGCGGCGTGACCACCCCCGCCGAGTTGCGCGCAATTGCCGATGCCGCCGACAAGTACAACGTGCCGATGGTGAAGGTGACAGGCGGTCAGCGCATCGACCTTCTGGGCGTGAAGAAAGAGGATCTGCCCGCGATGTGGGCCGATCTGAACGACGCGGGCATGGTGTCGGGTCACGCCTATTCCAAGGGTTTGCGCACCGTGAAAACCTGCGTCGGAACCGAGTTCTGTCGCTTTGGCACACAAGACAGCACCGGCCTTGGCATCAAGCTTGAGAAACTGCTTTGGGGCTCATGGACGCCTGCCAAGGTGAAACTGGGCGTGTCCGGCTGCCCGCGCAACTGTGCCGAAGCCACCTGCAAGGATGTCGGCATTGTCTGCGTTGACAGTGGCTATGAAATCAGCGTCGCCGGGGCGGCGGGCATGGATGTGCGCGAAACCGTTGCTTTGTGCAAAGTGGCGACCGAGGCCGAGGTGATGGAAACCGTGGCGGCCTTTGTCCAGCTTTACCGTGAAAACGCCCGCTACCTGCACCGCATCTACAAATGGGTGGACAAGGTGGGGCTGGACTGGTGCCGCGCGCAAATGGCCGATCAGCCAAACCGCCGCGCGCTTTATGACCGCTTCATGCTGTCGCAAACCATCTACCGGACCGACCCCTGGGCCGAACATGCCGCCCCGAGGGAACGTGCAAAATGGTCGCCCATGGCAGACCTGACCCTGGAGGCTGCGGAATGAACTGGGCAAACGAAAACTGGACCGATATTGGCGCACTGGACGATATTCCCCGCCAGGGCGCACGGGTTGTCAAAACCGCTCAGGGCTGTGTTGCGGTGTTTCGCACCGCCGATGATCAGGTCTTTGCGATGAACGACCGCTGCCCCCACAAGGGCGGGCCTTTGTCCGAAGGCATTGTCCATGGCGCGTCGGTCACGTGCCCGCTGCACGCCTGGGTGTTTTCTCTGGAAACCGGGCAGGCGCAGGGCGCGGATGACGGTGCAGTGGCAACCTATCCTGTGCGGATCGACGCCGGGCGCATCCTGTTGGACGCGCGGCGGCTGGCGCGAAAGGTGGCGGCGTGACAGTCCGCACCACCTGCCCCTATTGCGGTGTCGGCTGTGGCGTACTGGCCCGCCGCACCCCGACCGGGCTTGAAATCAAAGGCGATCCCGATCACCCTGCCAACGCCGGGCGGCTTTGCTCCAAGGGGACGGCGCTGGGGGAAACCGTGGGGCTGGAGGGGCGTTTGCTTGCCCCCCGCGTGTTTGGCCAGCAGGTGCCGTGGTCTGATGCGCTGGGTCTGGTGGCGCGGCGCTTTCAGAAGGTCATCGCCGAATATGGGCCCGACGCCGTGGCTCTTTACGTCTCGGGACAGTTGCTGACCGAAGATTACTACGCCGCCAACAAGCTGATGAAGGGCTTTATCGGGGGGGCGAATATCGACACCAACTCGCGGCTGTGTATGGCCTCATCGGTTGCAGGCCACCGCCGCGCCTTTGGCAGCGATACCGTGCCGGGGCTGTATGAAGATCTGGAATTGGCCGATCTGGTGGTGCTGACCGGTTCAAATCTGGCGTGGTGCCACCCGGTGCTGTACCAGCGCCTTGCCGCCGCCAAGGCGGCGCGGCCCGCGATGAAGGTCGTGGTCATCGACCCGCGCCGCACTGCAACCTGTGACATTGCCGACCTGCATCTGGCGATCGCGCCGGGGTCGGATGCCGCGCTGTTCAATGCCGTGCTGACGCGGATTGCCGACAAAGGCGCGACACCCGATGCGCATGGCTACGCCGAGGCCGTGGCCTGCGCCCGCGCCTCTGACCCCGCACTGACAGGTTTGGACCCGGCAACGCTGGCGCAGTTCTGTGATCTGTGGACCAACACCGAAAAGGTTGTGACCGTCTATTCCCAAGGCATCAACCAATCCGCCAGCGGCACCGACAAGGTGAACGCCATCCTCAACTGCCACCTTGCCACCGGCCGCATCGGTCGCCCCGGCATGGGCCCGTTTTCGGTGACGGGCCAGCCCAACGCCATGGGCGGGCGCGAGGTGGGCGGGCTGGCCAACATGCTGGCTTGCCATCTTGAGATTGAAAACCCTGCCCATCGCCATGCCGTGCAGACCTACTGGAACAGCCCGGCGATGGCACAACAGCCAGGCCTGAAAGCGGTCGACATGTTCCGCGCGGTGGGGGATGGTCGCATCAAGGCGATCTGGATCATCCACACCAATCCCGCCGTGTCGATGCCTGACGCCGATGCTGTGGCCAACGCGTTGCGGGCATGCCCCTTCGTGGTGGTGCAGGATGTGACAGCGCACACCGACACCGCGCGGCTGGCGCATGTGCTGCTGCCCGCCACGGCCTGGGGAGAAAAAGACGGCACTGTCACCAACTCGGACCGCACCATCAGCCGCCAGCGCCGCGTGCTGCCCGCGCCCGGTCAGGCCCGGGACGATTGGCGCATCATTGCAGATGTGGCAACGCGCATGGGGTTCGCGGGCTTTGACTGGCCCGACACCGCCGCGATTTATCGCGAATATGCCGGGCTTTCTGGCGTGGCGGGGGCTTTGGGCAGTGATTTCGACATCTCGGATCACGCGGCATTGTCAGACGATGCCTATGCCAGCCTTGCCCCCTTTACCTGGCCGCAAAACGCCCGACAACAGGGCGGACGGTTCTTTGGAAACGGACAGTTCCACACCGCCGATGGCCGGGCCCGGATGCTCCCGATTGTGCCGCGACTGCCGCAACCACTTGAAAAGACGCAATTCCGGCTGAACACTGGCCGGATACGTGATCAGTGGCACACCATGACACGCAGCGCCAGATCGCCGCGGTTGTCCCGCCATCTGGCCGAACCGTTCGTGCAAATCCACCCCACTGATGCCCAGCGCCTTGGGCTTGGCCCCGCTGATCTGGTTTGCCTGCGCAATGATCACGGATCAGCTTTGCTGCGCGCCCTTGTGACCGATGCCGTCGCCATGGGCGAGGTGTTTGCGCCGATGCACTGGACGGGCGAAACCGCAAGTCTGGCCCGCATTGACACACTGGTGCCCGCAGTCGTGGACCCGATCTCGGGGCAACCCGAAAGCAAGGCCGCCGCAGTGACGCTGACCCGCTTTGACGCCGCGTGGTATGGCTTTGCCGTTGCGGCAACCGAGGTGACCCCGCAGACCGACTACTGGTGCAAAAGCCGCACGGCGGGGGGCTGGCGGATGGAACTGGCAGGGGCGCGGCAACCGCAAGACTGGCAGGACTTGGCCGCAGACCTGTTTGGTCTGTGCTGGGCCGCAACGAGGGTTGTGGACGGCAGCCGCGATGGGGTGCGTCTGGCCTGGCAGG
>CAZCFC010000054.1:0-9822 GCA_964497815.1 uncultured Cypionkella sp. | reverse complement strand
CATCAAGAGGGCCGCCTGATCGCAGCCCTGTTTGTCGGGCCTGATCCGGTTGCCTTGTCGCGCGACCATCTTGCCGCGCAACTGGATATGGCCCAGCCGGTCGCGGTGCTGGCAGGCAAACCCGCCGCCGATCAGCCCGACCCCGGCGCCACCGTTTGCGCCTGCCTCAACGTCGGGCGCAACACCATCCTGCGCGCCATCGACGGTGGGGCCTGCTCGTTGGCCAAGTTGGCGCAAGCCACCGGGGCGGGCAGTTCCTGTGGGTCCTGCCGTCCTGAACTGAACGCCATGTTGGCCTGCAACTTGCACAAGGAGGCCGCCGAATGAACCAGACCGCCCGCACACCGCTGCTTGGGATTTCATCCGCCTTTCGCGCGCTTTGCGCGGGTTGGACCAGCCGGGCCAGTCGTGACCGCATGGAACAGCGCACCGGGCTTTCGCGCCAGCCGGGCCATGTTGTGCTGCTGGGTGCCGGTCCCGGAGCGGCGGATCTGATCACGTTGCGGGGGCTGACCGCCCTTCAAGCGGCCGATGTGATCTATTACGATCGCCTTGTGGACCCTGACCTTTTGCACCATGCCAAACCCGGCGCGACCTGCATCTGCGTGGGCAAAGCACCGGGACACCACTCTGTACCACAGGACCAGATCAACGCGCATCTGATCGGCGCGGGCCGGCGTGGCCTGTCGGTGGTGCGCCTGAAATGCGGCGATCCCGGCATTTTCGGGCGCGGGTCCGAGGAAGCCGCCGCCTTGTCGCAGGCCGGCATTCCCTGGTCGATTATTCCCGGCGTCACCGCAGCCTGCGCCGCAGCCGCCGCCGCCGACAGCTTTCTGACCGAGCGCGGCCAGACCGAGCGCGTGGTATTTGCAACCGGCCATCGCAAAGAAGGTGAGACCACAGACTGGACATCTTGTGCCGCTCCCGGAACCACGATGGCCTGTTACATGGGCGTCTCTACCGCCTCTGCCCTGCAAGCCGCACTTCTGGCCGCAGGTTGGCCCGCATGTTGCCCCGTCGAAGTGGTTTCCAAGGCACAAACCCCATGTCAGCGCGTGCTGCGCGGCACCCTTCAAGACTTGACGCGGCTGTGCCTGTCCGAACCGCGGCTGAACCCCGCCATCCTGCTGATCCGCTGGCCATCTGCGAGGCAAGATTTGGCCCCTGAGGCGGTCGCAACCCGTCGCCATCTGGCCAGGTTGACGGCCTAGGGGCAAGCGGTGATGAAAACGTCAGGCCCAGGGGCAGGACCGCACGGGCCACCAGACCAAAACCGCAGCAAGATCATGCCGTTGACCAAAGCGTCCCGTTGGGGCTTGGATCAAACGCGCGGTGTCACCCGCAACCAGATCCCATCCCGCGCCCGCACCGTCAGATGCGCCACCGGCACCGGATCGCGCCCCGCCACCGGTTCCAGCCGATAGGCACGGGCCAGCATGGCCAGCAGCAAGACCCCCTCCACCATCGCAAACCCCGCCCCGGTACACACCCGGGGACCAGCCGAAAACGGAATATAGCCGTCGCGGGCGCAGACGCGGTTTTCGTCGGTTTGCCAACGGCTTGGGTCAAACTCATCTGGCCGGTCCCAAATGCGTTCGTGCCGGTGCAAGTGCCAGGGGCTTAGAACAATCTGCGCGCCAGAGGCAACGCTGCGCCCCCGCAAATCCTCGGGACATCGGTTTTCACGCACCATCATCGGCACAGGCGGGTACAGCCGCAACACCTCGCGGAACACATCGCGCGTATAGCGCAGCCGAGACACCGCGCCAAATTCCGGAGCATCCCCCAACGCCGCCGCCTCATCGGCCACACGCGCCTGAACCTGCGGATGCATCGCCAGCATCAGCAGCGCCCAGGCCAGGGCCGACGCGCTGGTTTCATGCCCGGCCAAAAAGAAGATCGCCACCTGATCGACCATTTCACCGGTTTCAAACCGCTTGCCGGTCAAGGGATCGGCTGTCACCATGATCTTGCTGGCCAGATCATCCGGTGCCGTACCCGCCGCAATTTCTGCCGCGCGGGCCTCGGTCAGGCGGGTGATCAGCCCCCGGATCACCGCTGCCGAACGTTTGGTCGCCCCACGGTGAAAGCGCGGAAACCAGCGCGGCAAAGGCAGAAAGGCCGCCAGGTTCAGAATGGGCTGCGTGCGTTGATAAATGCGGAATTCGGCAAAAACCTGCGCCGCAATCTTGTTTTCAATCGGAATCGAAAACAGCGTGCGAAAAATCACATCCGCCGCCGCATGGCTCATTTCCTCTTCCACCTCAACCACGCCCTGCGGCATCCGCGCCACCGCCGCACGCCCCGCCGCAAGCATGGCCGGAAAGGTGTCCCGCAGTCGCCCGCCTTCGAACGCCGGATCAATGATGCGACGTTGACGCTTCCACACAGCGCCGTTGGTCACGAAAACCGAGTTGCCCAGCAGTGGCTTCAGCCCTTCGCGGATGCGGTCGGATTTCGGAAAATCATCGGGCCGTTCCACCAGAACCCGGTTCACCAAAGCAGGATCGTTGCACATGTAGCTGCGGAAAAACGGGGTCTTGAACTCGGCCATCCACGCCCGATAAAGCCGCGCCGGTTGCGCAGACAGAATATCGGCGCGAAACAGCCGCACATAGCGCCAGAGCGACACTTTGTCAGGCCGAGGAAGGGGCTTTGGAGGTGTCATGCCATGCTTCTGTAACGCGATACGGCGCGGGTGATCCGGCTTTTTGAGGCTGGCCGCCCGGCATAGCGTGCAGCCAGCGTTTGCGTGCCTGCCGTGATGCGGAAATAGTCGTAATCGCCGGGACGGTCAAAGGCACAAAGGTATTGAAAATGCAGCCGGAAAAAGCGCCAACGCAGGTGGCGCCAGCGTTCCGGCGACAGGGTTTGCGTGAAGGCCGCCGAAATCACCAGCGGCCAGCGCTGTCCTTCCGGGGCAACCCCAGTGACCGCCACCGGATCGCACAGCGCAAAGGCGCAACCATCACCGGGGGCCGTCACGTCGACCCATGTCAGGTCATTGCGGGCGGAAAGAAAGTGCAGATCAGCCCGCAGTCGGTGGGCATTGGGCAAAAAGGACACCATGGGCACCACCTGCCCCAGCGACAGGAACGCCAGCGCGCCGTGGTTGGCGGGCAGGCCAGCACGGATCAGATCGGCCAGGATCGAAACCGCCAGATGTGCGCCCGAGGAATGACCGACCACCAGCACCTCATCAAACCCTTCGTCCAGCGCATGACGGATCGACTTGCCAAATTCCAACATCCTCGCCTCAAGTTCCGGCGGATTGGCGCCTTTTGACTGCGCCGAATATGCATAATCATGCATCAGGTAATAGGCGAACAGTTTGTTGTCATGGCGGCGGAACAGCCGCAGGATCACCAGCGCAAGCCCGGCAGCAAGCGCCCAGCCCAAGACCGGATGCAGCATCGCCCCCAACACACCCAGCCCCCAGCCCGCCAGAACAGCCACCGCCAATTGCGCCAGCAACGCGACGATCGGGTACAGCGCCGCAATCATCGGCCCCTTGCGCAACCGCATCAGCCGGAACAGCGCACCCGAACCGATATAGACCCAGGCAGTGCGGAAAAGTTGCCGGTAGGTCGCAACAATCCCCTGCGCCATCGAGGTTTTCACGATATCCGACCATACCAACACCTCGACATCCGTGTCACAGATCCGACCGTCGATCAGCCCCGTCACATGCCAACCGTAGGGGCCTTTGGTCTTTTTCGGTTTCAGATCAATCTGATAGCCCGAGATCTTGGCCTGATCCCGGCCCTCGCTGCGGTAAAGTTCCCGATAACGGCGGGGGTGAATGGGGTCATAGCCCGGAATATAGAAAACCCTGCGGCGAAAGCGTGGCGCTTCCCCGTTTGGCATTTCCATATCTGGCACTGGCAAAGCCATCCGGCCCCCTTTGCCGCAGCGTCCTGCAACTTTTGGGCAATAGTAAGGAAAACCTAGCCCAGACTTGCCAAGAACGGCAAGTTTTCCAGCAGCCAATAGGAAAATGACGAAAACCCACCCGTCAGCATCAACAGCCCGATGGTCCACAACAAAAGGCCCATGATCCGCTCGATCCGCTCGGCATGGCGCTTCAGGAAGGCAACGGCGGGGGCAAGGCGCGCGAAAAACGCCGCGACCAGCAGAAAGGGAATCCCCAGCCCTGCCGCATAGACGGCCAGCAGCACCATCCCGCGCCCGACATTGCCTTCTTGCGCCGCAAGCGACAGGATCGCGCCCAGTTGCGGACCGATGCAAGGCGTCCAGCCAAAGGCAAAGGCCAGCCCCAGCACATAGGCACCAAAGGCAGACCCGCCCTGATCGCCGGCATCAAGGCGCATCTCGCGGTCCAGAAAACCGATCCGGTAAATGCCGATGAAATGCGCACCGAACACCATCACCACCACCCCGGCGATGGTCGAAAAGGTCGCGGCATTGCCAAGGAAGAACGCGCCAAAGGCAGATGCGGCCAATCCCAGCAGCAAGAACACCGTCGAAAGCCCCATCACGAAAAACAAGGCGGCCAGCAGGGGCGAACGTCCGCTCTTCATGTCAGACACGGAAATCCCGCTCATGTAGGCAAGATAGGGCGGCACGATCGGCAGAACACAGGGCGACAGGAACGACAAGACCCCCGCGACCAGCGCCACGAACATCGCCGGAAACAGGCTTGCGTCGAAGATGTCGATGCCGAACATGGAGACTCCTTTTTGCCAGACCTAGCGCAGCTGGCGGCAAAGGTCACGCGGCACCATCTCACATCCACGTGCAAAGATGGGGGCTGGCGTTGAAGCCTCCGGCGGGGATATTTGGGCCAGTCTGAAAGGGTGGACCATGGATTGGGATGTTGAGTTGGATTGCGCAGGGTTGTTGTGCCCCCTGCCGGTGTTGCGCGCGCGCAAGCGGCTGATCGGGATGGCCCCGGGTGCCGTGCTGCGGGTTTTGGCGACCGATGCGATGGCGGCGATTGATCTGCCACATTTCTGCACGCAGGCCGGGCATGAATTCGGCGGGGCTGTCCAGACAGACGGCGCGGTGGCCTATCTGATCCGGCGCGGCAAAGACTAAGGGCGGCAGGTTTCCCCGCCGCCCTTTGTGTTCAGCGTCCCAACGACCACCAGCCCTTTTTGCGCGGCTTGGGCGGGCCATCCTCACCCGTTGCCTCGGGGGCCTCCTGCGGGGCTGCGGCCACCGGCGCGGCAGGCTCTGGCTGCTCGGGGGCTGCGATCACCGCATCAGCAGGGGCCGCATCGGCCACTGGCACCACGACCGCAACCGGGGCCGCATCGGCGGCCGGGGCCACAACCGCAACCGGGACTGCATCGGCGGCCGGGGCTGCATCGACTGCGACGTCAGCCGGTTTTGCCTTTGACCGACCACCGCGTGAGCGTGGCGATTTCGGCTTTTCGGCGGCCTCTGCGGCAGGCTCTGCCACCACGGGGGCAGCGTCGGCTGTCACTTCGGGTTTTGCGGCCTTGCTGCGCGAACGTCCGGCAGGTTTGGCCGCGACCACGGGTTCGGCCCCTTCGGCTGCCGGCTCTGATTGTGCGGCGGCTTCGGCCTTGGCGGCGGCGGCCTTGGCCCCACGCGGCGCGCGGGTGCGCTTTTTCACCACAGGTTCAGCATCAACAACCGGCGCGGCTTCGACCACTGCCTCGACATCGCTGTCGGCCTCATCCCCGTCGTCTTCGTCATCACCCTCACCGTCGGCCTGCGCCTCGGTGCCCTCGGGCTGACCGTTCTGACCCGGCTTTTTACGACGACGCCGACGACGGCGTTTCTTGCCATTGCCATCACCTGCGGTGGCCACCGCAGCAGCAGACGGAGCTGCCGCTTCGACAACTTCGGCCTCTTCAATCTCATCGACTTCGTCGATGATGTCGGGATCTTCCTCTTCGGCAACCGGTGCGCCCATCAGGCTGGCGTTGCCCGAAATAACCGATGACACATCCAGAACCACGCGGGTGGCGGTCTTGAACTTTTCGATCGAGAAATCGGGGCTGATCATCGCCGGATCGCATTCAATGCGCACCGACATGCCATAGCGGGCTTCGATCAGCGCGATATGCTCGCGCTTTTGGTTGATCAGAAAGTTCACAATGCCAATTGGCGCGCGCAACAGCACTTCCTTGCTGCGCTTGCGGGTGCCTTCCTCTTCAAGAGCACGCAGAACCTGCAGGCCCAGACTGTCATCCGAACGGATCAAGCCGGTGCCGTGGCAATGGCTGCAAGGCTGCGTCGTGCTTTCCAGCATGCCCGGGCGCAGGCGCTGACGGCTCATTTCCAGCAGACCAAAGCCCGAGATACGGCCAACCTGAATGCGGGCGCGGTCGGTTTTCAACTTGTCCTTGATGCGCTTTTCGACAGCCGCGTTGTTGCGACGCTCTTCCATGTCGATGAAGTCGATGACGATCAGTCCGGCCAGATCGCGCAGGCGCAATTGGCGGGCGACCTCATCGGCGGCCTCAAGGTTGGTTTTCAGCGCGGTGTCCTCGATGGACCCCTCTTTGGTGGCCCGGCCCGAGTTGACGTCGATCGCCACCAGGGCTTCGGTCACGCCGATGACGATATAGCCGCCAGATTTCAGCTGCACGGTCGGGTTGAACATGCCGCCCAGATAGCTTTCGACCTGATATTTCGCGAACAGCGGCGTAGGATCATCATAGCGCACCACCGCTTTGGCATGGCTTGGCATGATCATCCGCATGAAGTCCTTGGCCGTGCGATAGCCAGCCTCGCCTTCGACCAGGATCTCTTCAATCTCGCGGCTGTACAGATCGCGGATCGTGCGCTTGATCAGGTTGCCTTCTTCATAGATCGCGGCGGGCGCGATCGACTTCAGCGTCAGTTCGCGGATCTGCTCCCACAGGCGCATCAGGTATTCGTAATCGCGCTTGATTTCCGGCTTGGTGCGTTTCGCCCCTGCCGTCCGGATGATCAGGCCAGCGCCTTCCGGCACTTCGATTTCGGTGGCAATCTCTTTCAGCTTCTTGCGGTCGGCGGCCTGGGTGATCTTGCGCGAAATGCCACCACCGCGCGCGGTGTTCGGCATCAGAACGCAGTAGCGCCCCGCCAGCGACAGATAGGTCGTCAGTGCAGCCCCCTTGTTGCCGCGTTCTTCCTTGACCACCTGCACCAGCATGATCTGGCGCACCTTCACAACTTCCTGAATCTTGTAGCGCCGCGCACGGGGCTTGCGCGGGGCCGAGATTTCTTCGGCCACATCTTCTTCGGCGATGGATTCGATCTCGTCATCGGTATCGGAAGCATGGTCGATCGACCGATACGGCGCGTCGCTTTCTTCGGTTTCAGCGGAAGCAACGTGATGGGTGTGGGCATGGGCGTGATCATCGCCACGGCTGGTTTCCACCAAGGCGTCCGCACCGGTTTCATCGCCCAGATCGACCACATCCATGCCGTTGATTTCGGCGGATTGCACAGCGTCGCCATCGCTGGCTTCGGCCTGTGCGCGCGGCTTGGGCGCAGGGCGGGCAGGACGCGGCTTTGAGCGGCGGTTGTCCTCTTCGTCCTGCGCCTTGTTATAGGCACGCTCTTCTTCCAGCAGGGCTTTGCGATCGGCCACCGGGATCTGGTAATAATCCGGATGAATTTCGGCAAATGCCAGGAAGCCGTGGCGATTGCCGCCGTAATCCACGAAGGCAGCCTGAAGCGACGGCTCTACCCGGGTCACTTTGGCAAGATAGATGTTCCCGGCAAGCTGCCGTTTGTTTACGGTTTCAAAGTCGAATTCTTCAACCTTGTTTCCATCGACCACAACAACCCGAGTTTCCTCGGCATGGGTGGCGTCGATAAGCATTTTCTTAGACATATCAATCCATTGCGCCTGTCATGCGAAATCCCTCCGGGTGGACCGGAGGGGGTGTTTCCCACAAAGAGGCGGCTTGTTCGGGCGGTTGCGCGCAACGCAAAACGGCGGGCCGTGCCCTGTGGGCACCCCTCGCCGTCGATTGCCAATGTCGCACGCATCATCGCGGTTCACGTTTGGACAGCCTGAGCCGCCCACCTTAAAAAGCACGCTTTTCCTGTTTTATCAGGGACTTACGCACAATTATCCGGTCTTACGACCGATCCGACCACCCCGTTTTCGGCGCGTGTGTCGCGCCAGATCACCGGGGCAGAGAATTCCGTGGCGGCACAAAACCACCGTGCTGTAACCCTAACGGGAAACAGGCGGCGCTGACAATGGGTGATTTTCGGGTGGGGTGGGGCCCGCCCCCGTCACGGGCTGCGGCGGGCCGGCCGTATTTTGCTGCGACAGAACGGGGGCGCAAGCCGCGCCCTAAACGTAATCCTGCCGCTGCAGACCGTATTTGGCCATCTTTTCATTCAGGGTCCGGCGCGGAAGGCACAGCTCGTCCATAACCGCCGTGATGCTGCCCTTGTGCCGCCGCATGGTGTTGTCGATCAACATGCGCTCAAATGCTTCGACGTAATCCTTCAGCGGCTTGCCTTCGGTGGTCAGCGCCGGGCCAGACGCCTCGTTGTCCGCCATCAGCAACGACGCGATAGACCCCGATCCACGCCGGTTCTGCAACACCGCGCGCTCGGCAATATTGACCATCTGGCGCACATTGCCCGGCCAGGGCGCTTGCAGCAATTGCGCCGCCTCTTGTGCCGTGACTTGCGGGGCGTCACAGCCGTATTCTTCGGCAAACTGTTCGCTGGCCCGCGTGAACAGCGTCAGAATATCCTCGCCGCGGGCGCGCAAGGGCGGGCAGATGATCGTCATCGCACCCAACCGATAATACAGATCCGGCCGCAGCACGTCTTCCAGGGTCTTGTCCGGCGCGTGTTCGTTACAGATCGCAATAATTCGGGTTTCGGGCGGGGTGCCCTGTTCGTTGATCAGCGTCAGCAGCCGCGACTGCAGCGAATGGCTGAGCGATTCGATGTCCTCAAGACACAGCGTGCCCCCGCGCGCCTCTTCGACCAAGGGGATATTGCCGTCATCCGACGGCCCAAACAGCTTGGCCGCAAGCTGATCCTCGCTCCATGCCGCGCAAGACACCGTCACGAATTTCTTCGATGCCCGTGGTCCCACCGCATGCAACGCATGCGCCACCAGCGTCTTGCCCGTGCCGGTTTCCCCGTCGATCAGCACATGGCTGTCGGCCTGACCAAGATCAAGAATATCCTCGCGCAGACGCTCCATCGCCGGGCTGGCCCCGACCAGTTTCTTCATCAGGATCGAGCCGTCCGACAATTCCCGACGCAAGGCCCGATTGTCCAGTGTCATCCGCCGCGCCATCGTCGCGCGCTTGGCCAGTTCGGTCATCCGGTCCGGGTTGAACGGCTTTTCCAGAAAATCATAGGCCCCGACCCGCATCGCCTCGACCGCCATCGGCACATCGCCATGCCCGGTGATCAGGATCACCGGCAACCCCGAATCCATCCCCATCAGCCGCTTGAGAAACGCCATGCCATCCATGCCCGGCATCTTGATATCCGACACCACCACCCCGGCAAAATCCGGCCCCAGCACCTTCAACGCCTCTTCGGCACTGGCGTAGGTTTCCGTATCAAACCCCGACAGGGCCAGCCATTGGCTGATCGACGCGCGCATATCTGCCTCGTCGTCCACAATCGCCACTTTCATTGCCCGTGCCATGCCGCCCTCATTCCGCTGCTTTTGCTTCTTTGCCCAAAATCGGCAATTGTACCTCAAACACCGCGCCTCCGCTTTCGGAATTGCGCGCCGTCAGCCGACCGCCAAGGTCGGTCACAATGCCCGAGGAAATCGCCAGGCCAAGCCCAACGCCCTCACCGGGTTTTTTCGTCGTGTAGAACGGCTCGAACACCGAACCGATTTCC
>CAZCFC010000053.1:0-14166 GCA_964497815.1 uncultured Cypionkella sp. | reverse complement strand
GGGTGATCTGGGGCCATGTGATGCCGATGTGCCTGCCCTCGGTCATCATCCGCGTGCCGCTGGACATGGCGGGTGTGATCCTGACCGCCGCCGGTCTGGGCTTTCTTGGTCTTGGCGTGCAGCCGCCCTTGCCGGAATGGGGCCTGATGATTTCCTCGGGCCGCAAATTCCTGTTCGAACAGTGGTGGGTCGCCACCATGCCCGGCCTTGCCATCTTCATCGTATCGCTGGGCTTCAATCTGCTGGGTGATGGCTTGCGCGATGTGCTTGACCCGCGGAGTGCCGGGAAATGAGCCTGCTCTCCGTCAAGAACCTGCATGTGACCTTCGACACCGAAGCCGGCAAGGTCGAAGCCGTGCGCGGCGTTTCCTTCACCCTTGGCCGCGAACGCCTTGGCATCGTGGGCGAATCCGGTTCCGGCAAGACCATGACAGGACGATCCGTCCTGCGCCTGATCCGCCCGCCGGGCCGGATCGAGGCCGATGAGATGACCTTCGACGGCATCGACCTGATGCGCGCCTCTGAACGCGAAATGCGCAGCTTGCGCGGGCCCCGCATCGCCATGGTGATGCAAGACCCCAAATATTCGCTGAACCCGGTGATGCGCATCGGCGCCCAGCTGACCGAAGGCCTGCGCCTGCGCGACAAGCTATCGAACGCCGACGCCACCGCAAAGGCCATCGCCGCGCTGAAAGCCGTGCAAATCCGCGACCCGGAACGGGTGATGCAGGCCTATCCGCACGAACTGTCCGGTGGCATGGGGCAACGCGTGATGATCGCGATGATGCTGATCCCCAACCCCGATCTGCTGATCGCGGATGAACCAACCAGCGCGCTCGATGTGACAGTGCAGGCCGAGGTTCTGTCCATTCTCGACAATCTGGTCAAAACCCGGGGCATGGGCCTGATCTTCATCAGCCACGACCTGCGACTGGTGGCGCGGTTCTGTGACCGCGTGCTGGTGATGTACAAAGGCCGCGTTGTCGAAGAACTGGCGGCGAAAGACCTTCTCAACGCCAAACACCCCTACACACAGGGCCTGCTGAACTGCTTGCCGCGTATCGGCGGCAACCGCGCCCCCCTGCCGGGGCTGGACCGCAACGCAGAATGGGCGCGCTGATGCTGATCGAAATCGAGAACCTTTCCGTCACCTTCACCGCCAATGGCCGCCAGGTTCGCGCGGTACAGAATGTGTCCCTTTCGGTCGCGGCAAAGGAATCCTTCGGCCTTGTCGGTGAAAGCGGCTCTGGCAAATCGACCATCCTGCGCGCGATCTGCGGTCTGGCCCCGATCAGTGCCGGAACCATCCGCATCAACGGCCGGCCCATCACCCACGACCGCGCCTTTTCCCGGCAGGTACAGATGGTGTTCCAGGATCCTTATGCCTCGCTGCACCCCCGCCACACCATCGACCGCACCCTGTCCGAACCTCTGGCGATCCACGGCATCCCCGGCACAGATCAGCGTATCATGCAGGCGCTGACCGATGTCGGCCTGCCCACCAGCTTTCGCTTTCGCTACCCGCACCAACTTTCGGGCGGCCAGCGTCAGCGCGTTGCCATTGCCCGTGCCCTGATGCTGGAACCGCAGATCCTGCTGCTGGACGAACCCACCTCTGCCCTTGACGCATCGGTTCAGGCCGAAACCCTGAACCTGCTGTCGCGGCTGCGCGCCGAGCGGGGGCTGACTTTCCTGATGGTCAGCCACGATCTGGCCGTCATCGACCACATGTGCGACCGCATTCTGGTCATGCAACACGGCGCTGCGGTCGAAGAGCTGACACGTGATGCCCTTGCCTCTGCCCAAATGAAGACCGACTACGCCCGCAGCCTTTTCGCAGCCTCGGCTGACCGCATGCTTGCGGGTTAGCTTTCATACTGGCCAAAATATCCCGGGGTCTGGGGCAGCGCCCCAGCGGCCCGCACAGCAAACCACAGGTTCCTGAATGTATCCCACCTTCGACGGCCACAACGATCTGCTTCTGCGCCTGCACCAGAATCCCGGCAACCGTGAAACGATCTGGTTGACGGGCGAAGGCAAGGGCCACCTTGATTTGCCGCGCATGAAACAAGGCGGCTTTGTGGGCGGCTTCTTTGCCATCTACATCCCGTCGCCCGTGGCCCATGATGCGCCCGACTACATGACTGCGATGGAAAATCCCCCCTTCGCCCTGCCTTTGGGCGATCTGATCACCGACACGCAGGCGCTGCCCGTTGCCATGTCGATGGCCCGTCAGTTGCTGTGGATGGAGCGGTCCTCGCAGGGCGCATTCAAACTTTGCCGCACGGCGTCCGAAGTCCGCAGTTGCCTTGCCTCAAACATCATCGCGGGCATCATGCACATGGAGGGGGCCGAGCCGATCGACGCCGGTCTTGACAACCTGTACGCTTTTCACGCCATGGGCCTGCGCAGCCTTGGCCCGGTCTGGTCGCGCCCGACGATCTTCGGTCATGGCGTGCCCTTTGCCTATCCCAGCAGCCCCGACACGGGCGAGGGGCTGACACCCGCTGGCACCCGGCTGGTGCTGGCCTGCAATGAACTGAAGATCATGATTGACCTCAGCCACATCACCGAAAAGGGCTTCAATGACGTCGCCCGCCTGTCAGATGCCCCGCTGGTTGCCACCCATTCCAACGCCCACGCCGTCACCCCCAGCAGCCGCAATCTGACCGACCGCCAACTGGCCATGATCCGTGAAAGCCGGGGCATGGTCGGGCTTAACTTTGCCACCTCATTCCTGCGCCGTGATGGCAGACAATCGCCAGATATGGGCTGGGACGATGTGCTGCGCCACCTCGATCATCTTCTGGCGCACCTTGGCGAAGATCACCTTGGCCTAGGGTCCGATTTCGACGGAGCAACCCTGCCGCAAGGCATTGGCGACGTGACCGGTCTGCCCGCCCTGCAACAGGCGATGATCGGCCACGGTTATGGTGATGCGCTGATGAAAAAGCTTTGCCATGAAAACTGGCTGGCCCTTCTGGACCGCACCTTGGGGGCCTAGGCCGTCTTGATCATCAACGTGCTGACCCATGTCTCGGGATCAGGGTTGGTGGCAGGATCGCTGTGGTAATACTCCACCCGCGCGGCAAAGCGGTCCCCGTCGGGGCCGCTGTCCACGTCCCAGACCACGCCCCGCTCTTTTGCCCAGCCGACCAGCACCGCGTTCACCTCGAACAACTGGTCATAATGGCCGGTATAGTGCAGAACCCCATAAGTCCCGGCGGGCATCTCTGCGGGCATCACCCGGCCGTCCCCCTGCACCTGTGCTGCCACCACCACACCAAATTCAATCTCAAGATCGCAGTCAGGGCTGATGAAATTGTGCCGCAGCAAGGCCGGCCCGGCCACGGCAATGCCGCGCGCCGCCAGCCAGCCATAAACCTCGGCCAACAGGGTCGTGGCCTTTTGGTCAAATGTGCTCATGGCAATGGTTTCGGTGATTGCCATGTAAGACAGGCCCGGTTGGGGCAGCACTTTCGGCAGACTCAACATGTCAGACGGTCCCTGAAATGGCATTCTTGTCGTCACCAGCAAAGCACGGCCTTCCCCCATCGCGCAAGCGGCCCCTTCCCTTGCCCCCCAAATCCCGCCATCTTGCGGTCAAACCGCCAAAGGACGCAGCATGCCCAAACTCGCGCTTGTCACCGCAGGTCCCTCCGCCATTGGCCGCAGCCTTGTCGCTGCCCTGGCCGGGGCGGGCTATGATGTGGGCTTTACCCATCTTGGCCAGACCGACGCCGCTGCCGCCCTGATTTCTGCGGTTCAGGCCGGGGGCCGTCGCGCCCGCGCATGGGAAAGCGACGCAAGCGACGCAGCGCAGGTGACAGAATTCCACGCTCAGGCCGCCGACTGGGCTGGTTGCGCACCCTCGGTGATGGTCAACAACGCGGGCATTCAAACCTGGTCAACCCTGCTTGATCTGAAGGTGGACGACTGGAACCGCGTCATGGCCACCAACCTGCGCGGCACCTTTCTGAACACCCAGGCCGCGGCCCGCGCCATGATCGCGGCGGGGCAGGGCGGGTCTGTCATCACGCTTGGTTCGGGCTGCAACAAGCACGCTTTCCCGCGTCTTGTCGATTACACCACCTCCAAAGGCGGGATCGAGCAATTCACCAAGGTTGCGGCGGTTGAACTTGGGCCCCACAACATCCGCGTCAACTGCATCGCACCGGGGGCGATTGCCACCGAACGCACCGCCGCCGAGGCCGGGGATTACGCGGCCACCTGGGCGCGCGTCACCCCCCTGCGCCGTGTGGGCACGCCCGACGATCTGTGCGGACCGCTGTTGTTCCTGATTTCCGAGGCCGCCGCCTTTGTCACCGGACAAACCCTGTGGGTGGACGGCGGCGCGTTTTCACAGGCAAACTGGCCCTATGACACCTAAGCCACGGTCAAAGGTGCCTGCCATCACACAGTTCGCGTCTGATCCTGTCAAGCAGCGATCAGGGGGCAGCCCATGCCAGACGGCATGGTCAAATCCCTTGCCGGCATTGCTGTTTTCCAAATACTCATCTTTTGACCTTTGCGCCAAGACCGCGCCCCAAGAAAGCCGCAGATGCTCCCTGTCCTGATCGTTTCTCACGGCCAACCCTCTGATCCGCAACCCGCTGCCGATGCCTTGGCCGCCTTTGCCGCGCTGGTTGCTGCCCATCTGCCGGGCCGCGTCGTGGCATCCGCCACCCTGGCCGAGCCTGATGCAATGGCGCAGGCAATCGAGGAGCTGGGTCCGCGCGGCGTGGCATTTCCGATGTTCATGGCGGGCGGCTGGTTCACCCGCATTCATCTGCCGTCCAAGTTGCGCGCTGCGGGCGGGCTGGATTGGCAAGTTCTGGAACCCTTCGGCTGTGACCCCGCGCTGCACGATCTGGCGGTGCAGGTGGTGGCCGAGGCCACGGCAGGGCAAGCTGCGGCGCAGGTGCTGGTTGCCGCCCATGGGTCGTTCAAGACCTCGGTGCCCTCCGACATTGCCATCCATCTGACAAACAAGCTGAAATCGGCGCTCTCGCTGAACCGCTGCGAGGCCGCCTTCATCGACCAATCGCCACAGCTGTCTCAGGTGCAGGGCTTTGACGCCCAGGCGATTTGCCTGCCATTCTTTGCAGCACAAGGCAGTCATGTGACACAGGACATCCCCGCAGCACTTGCCGTGGCGGGATTTGCAGGTCGCATTCTGCCGCCCCTGGGTCTGAACCCGAAAGTCCCCGCTTTGGTGGCCCAAGCCATCACCGCAGGCCACCCCGTCTGCGCGCAGGAATGTCGTTACAAGCAGTAGGTCGGGCTTCAGCCCGACCCTGATCATGCCATGGATCGCGGTTCACCCCGACTGCGCGCAAAGACTGCGGCGCAAAGACTGCCGCGCAAAAGTCAGGGCAGGCCCCAACCTACACCGTGTGCAGATACAGGTCGAAATCAACCTCGGACACCGTCCGCATCACCCGCGCATATTCCGCCGATTTGATGGCGGTAAAGGTGCGGTGCATATCCTCGCCCAACGCGTTCTTCAGAAAGACCGACGCCTTCGCAGCCTCGATCGCAGACCGCCAATCGACCGGAATCGGCGGCGCATCCGCCCCGTCGGCATAGCCATTGCCCACCGTCTGCGGCCCCGGGTCGATCCGCTGCGTCATGCCGTGTCGGATTCCGGCCAGCACCGTCGCGGCCACCAGATAGGGATTTGCATCCACCCCCGCCGGGCGATGCTCGATCCGGCGCGCCCGAATATCTCCTGCCGGGATCCGCAGCGCGACCGAGCGGTTGTTCACCCCCCATGTCGGGCTGACCGGCGCATAGGAATTCGACGCGAACCGCCGCCACGAGTTGGCATGCGGCGCAAACACCAGCATCGACTCGCCCATCGTTGCCCGCAACCCGCCCAGCGCATGCAGAATGGTTGGGTTGTACACCCCCTCGACATCCTCGATGAACACGTTCTTGCCGTCGCTGTTCAGCATGGACACATGGAAATGCATCCCCGAACCTGCGTAATCCTCGTTCGGTTTGGCCATGAAGCAGGCCGTCACCCCATGCTGACGCGCATGATAGCGCACCATCCGCTTCAGCCGCAGCAGATCGTCTGCCGCCTGCATCACGTCTTCGCGGTAATGCAGCGTCAACTCATACTGTCCCGGCGCAAACTCCGAAATCAATGTCTCTACCTTGATCCCGGCCAGTCTGGCGTCGGCGTAGACATCGTTGAACAGCGGCAACATGCCGTGCAACTGATCCACGGAATAAACGTCGGTCTTGGAATTGCGCCGCCCGTCCAGCACATCGCGCGCGGGCACCATCTTGCCATCCGGGCCGCGCTCGTTCTGCAGCAGGAAGAACTCCAGCTCGAACGCCCCCGCCGGGTACAACCCTTCGGCGGCCAGGGCATCGACCTGACGCTGCAAGGCGTGGCGCGGGTCGGATGTCATGGGGTGGCCGTCCAGATCATAGACCACCATCAGCACCTCACCGCGCGCCGGGTTGGTGCCGTGAATCGCCCGCAACGTCCCCGGCACCGGCCATGCGCGCCGGTCGCCGTCGCCCTGATCCCAGATCAGCCCGGTTTCATGCACATCCTCGCCGCAGATGTCCAGGCCAAGGATCGAGATCGGCAAGTGCCGCCCGCCCTTGAACATGCCCAGCAGTTCATGACGCCGGATGATCTTGCCGCGCCCGATGCCATTGGCGTCGTGCAGCACAATATCAAACGCCTCGATCTCGGGATGGGCGTCAAGAAAGGTTTCGGCCTCGGCCACGGTGGAACCAGAGGGGCTGTGCGTATCAGTCATGGGTCAGGCTTTCGTCTCATTGGCAGGCCGGGGTTCAAAAAGGCCCGTCAGAATTTCGTCAAAGGCGGCGATCAGCCGGTCAACCTGCCGTTTTTTCGTGGCGGGGCTGATCAGCATCATGTTGTGGAACGGCGCAATCAGGCATCCGCGATTTAGCAGCGCCACATGCAGCGCCGCCTCGACCGGCGGGCAATGCGCCAACCCGGCCTCGGTGCCATTGCGCAACGGGCCCGGCGCGCAGATGAACTCCACCCGCGCACCCACCCGCACCACATGCCAGGGCGCACCCACCCGGTCAATCACAGCCGCCAATCCGTGCGACAGCCGCTCGGCCAGTTTGTCCATATGGGCATAGGCCGCTGCGGTCATCACATGGGCCAAAGTCGCCCGCAGACAGGCGAACTGCATGGGATTGGCTGACAAAGTGGTGCCCATCCCCGAATGCCCCGACGCCCGCGCGGCATTGGCGGCGTGATAGCGCGCCGCAATCTCGTCTCGCAAACCCCACACGGCGGTCGGCATCCCGCCCGCCACGCATTTGCCCACCACAAAAATATCCGGCGTCAGCGAATGCACGGCGGTATAGCCCCCCAAACCGCTGGAGATCGTATGCGTCTCGTCCATGATCAACAGCGCACCATAGCGCCGCGTCAAAGTGCGCAACCCATCGTGAAACCCTGCCTCGGGCAGCACCATGCAGGAATTGGTCATCACCGGTTCGGTCAGAATGGCCGCCACATCGCCCTTGGCCAAAGCCGCCTCGACCGCGGCCAGATCATTGAACTCAACGCACACCGCGCCCAAAGTCAGATCCGCCACCTGCCCCAGCAACCCGGCGCGGTTCTGGGTGACACCCGCCGAAAGCTCCACCATCGCATCGTCAACCGTGCCATGGTAGCAGCCGTTGAAGACCAGAATTTTCGGCCGCCCCGTCACCGCCCGTGCCACCCGAATGGCAAAGCGGTTGGCATCGGTGGCCGTGGTGGCGATCTGCCACTGAAACGCGCCAAAGCGGTCACACAGCAACCGCCCTGCCTCCAACGCCTCTTCTGACGGCAACATGTAGGTCAATCCGCGCCTGGCCTGCGCGCGAATGGCATCGGCCACAGGTTTGGGGGAATGGCCAAACATCGACCCGGTGTCGCCCAGACAGAAATCGTCGATCTCATAGCCGTCAACGTCCCGGATCCGCGCCCCCTTGGCCTTGGTGATCACGGGCAAATGCGGCATCGGCCAGTCTTTCATCCAATGCAGCGGCACCCCGTCCAGAAAGGCCCCGGCCCCCCGCTCCAATGCGGTCTTGGCATTCGGGCGGCAATGGGCAAATCGCTTTGCCTCACGCGCCCGCAGCGCATCCACTCGGTCACGGCGGACACCCGCAATCAGATCATCGGTCATTTGGGCCCCTTGAAACAGGATGACACCTTATGCCGCATAATTTGATCAAAAGAAAGAGCCCGCGCACTCCCTCAATTCAATCTGAAATCTGCATCCTCTGTGCCCAAATATCCCACGGGGGTCCGGGGGTGTGAAACCCCCGGCGCCGCCGCCGGAACCACCGCCTACAAATTCACCCGCACCTCAATCAGGCGTGGCCCCGAAATCGGCTGGCAGAGTGCCCATTGCAGGGTTTCGGCATCCTGCGGGATCGACATGAAGGGCAGATCGCAGGCCGCCGCAAAGGGTTCCATGTTCAGGGGCGTTGGGGTGCAGCCGATCACTTCGGTATTGGCCGCGCGCATGGCATCGGCAATCTCGCGATAGGCCGCATTGTTCCAGACCACAAAGGTGATCGGCAGGCGCTCATCCACCGCCGTGCGCAACTCGCCGGGGCTGAATTGCAGACCACCATCCCCGATCAGGCACACAACGCGCGCACCCGGTGCCGCCAGCGCCGCCCCCACCGCCGCCCCGGGGCCAAAGCCCAAAGCGCCGAACCCGGTGGCCGCGTTGAAATACCCACCGGGGCGGTCGTGGTCGTAGAACAGGTTCGCGGCATAGATCGGCTGGGTGCTGTCACCCACGATCAGACAGCCGGGCAGGGCGGTGCGGATGGTCTCTACCATCTCCAGCCGTCCGGGCATCAGCAGATCAAGCGCGATCAACTCGGCCCGCGCAGCAGCCCGCGCCGTCTCTGCCCGCGCAAACCCATCGCCCACCTTGCCGGCAATCAGCGGCAAAAGGGCCGCCACCGTCGCTGCCGCATCGGCACAGATCGGCACCGCCGCCTTTTGTCGCGCCAGTTGTTCGGGGCAAATATCCACCCGGATCATTCCCGAAACATCGGGAAAGCCACCCCGCGCATACATGTCATAGTCGGTCGGCCCGAACTCGGTGCCGATCGCCAGCACCTGATCGGCCTGCGCAATCAACGCCCGCGCCGCGTCAAGGCTGGGCGAGGCTGCAACGCTCAGGCCATGGCCAAACATCATCCCGCGCGCGTTCACCGTCTGCACCACGGGCGCGTCCAGCGCTTCGGCCAGCGCCCGGACATTCGCCCGCTTTACCCCGCCCCCGGCCAGGATCACCACCCGCCGCGCCGCATTCAGCCGCGCCGCCGCGACCGCCAGCGCCGCCGGGTCCGGCTGCACCACCGCAGGCAAGGCCGCTGGTGCCGCCAAGGCGTCGCAGGGCAGGGGCATCACATCGGTCGGCACCTGGATATGCACCGGGCCGGGCCGCCCCGTGGCCATGGTGGCAAAGGCCCAGTCCAACACCGCGCCCACCTGCGCCGGGTCATTGATCTGCCGCGTCGGGCACAGCGGCCGCACCATCGCCGCCTGATCCGGCAATTCGTGCAGCATGCCCAGACCCAAGCCCAGCGTGTCGCGCCGATTGACCCCCGAGATCACCAGCATCGGCACCGAATCCGCGCGCGCCTGCCCCATCGCCGTCAACGCATTCAACAGCCCCGGTCCGGTGATCACCAAAGCCACCCCGGGCTTGCCGGACACCCGCGCATAGCCATCGGCCATGAAGGCACAGCCCTGTTCATGCCGCGCCGTCACATGGCGCACTGTGCTGCCCGCCAAACCGCGATACATTTCAACCGTGTGAACGCCCGGAATGCCGAACACCACGTCGACCCCGCGTGCGGCCAACCCTTCGACCAGTCGCATGCCAACGGTGATCATGCCGCCCGTCCCAACTGCCGCGCGGCAAAGGCCGCAATGCGGTCGCAGGCCTCGGCAATCACGGCGTCATCCTGCGTCAGGCTGATGCGCAGCCATCCCGCCAGCGCAGTGCCAAAGCTTTCCCCCGGCATCACCGCCAGCCGTTCCTCGGCCAGCAAACCGCGCGCAAATGCATCACCGGTCAACCCGGTTGCGCCAATGTCGATCACCGTGAACATCCCCGCCTCGGGCAGATGCACCCGAATGCCCTGCACCCCGTGCAGCCGCGCATGGATCAACGCGGCCCGGCGGGCAAAGCGTTCGGCCATCCCACCTGCCACCGTTGAAGGCCGCGAGACAGCCAGCGCCGTCATGTCCGCAATGAAGGGCTGATTGCCGAACAGCATGGTTTCGGCCACGGGCAACAGCCGCGCCGAAAATTCGGGGGACCCCACGCACCACCCCGACCGGAACCCCGGTGCTGCGTGCGATTTGGAAATCGAGGCCGTCACCACCACCCGCTCGGCCAGTTCGGCCAGATCAAAGGGCGAGACGAACGCAGAGCCCTCAAAGATCATCTCTTCATAAACCTCGTCGCTGACGATCCAAAGATCATGCGCGCGCGCAACCTCGCCCAGCGCCACCAGATCAGCGGTCCGCAACACCGACCCGGTGGGGTTGTGCGGGCTGTTCAGAAACAGCACCCGCGTGCGCGGCGTGATCCGCGCCGCCACATCCGCCGCCTGCATACGAAAGCCATGCTCGGGGCGCAGGGGCACAGGCACCATCCGCGCGCCCGTGGCTGAAATCACACCCTCATAGGTGGCATACATCGGATCGCCCACCAACACCTCATCGCCCGGACCTGCCAGCGCCATCATCACGGCATAAAGCGCTGTCTGGGTGCCCGGCAGGGCGATGATCTGCCCGGGGTCAATCCTGCGCCCGGTGCGCACCGAATAGCGCGCGGCCAAAGCGTCCAGCAATTCCGTCTCGCCGCGCCCGCTGCTGTAGCCCAGACGCCCGGCATCCATCGCGCGCCGGGCTTCGGCCACCAGTTCGGGCGGAGTGGGCACGTCCGGCTCTCCGATGGTCAGTTGAATGACGTCCTGACCCGCTGCCACCATCGCCTTGGCCTGAACGTGAATTTCCCATTTGGCGCTGCCCAGCTGGGCAAGGCGGGCGGTGATATCTGCGTATTTCATGGGTCTGTCCGTAAGGTTGGCACAAGCGGCGGTGCATGGTCGGAAAAGTCGATCTGCAAGATCAGTCCAACAGAGGCAAGCGCAATGCTGGCAATCTCGCCATTGGCAAAAGCCTCGGGCAGAACCGAACCCTCCAGCCACAGCCCGTCAATCACCGCGTTGCAGGCGATGGCATCGCGGCGCAACTGGTCGGGGCCCGCGTTGCGGGGCAGGGCGGCGATCAGGCTTTGCAGCATGTCACGAAAGACCAGATAGGTGGCACTGTGCACATCGCGCATCGCAGGGTCGCGGCGGACATCGTGCAAGAACCCCGCCCACAGCCCCACCGCCACCGGGTCAAGCACCGGTGGACTGACCGAGGCTACAACAAAGGCCGCCAGCCGCGCCACCGGGTCTTGTGGCGCAAAGGCCAGCACCTTGGTGCTGCTTTGCGTCATCTGCTCCATCAGGCGCTGATAGGCGGCACGGGTCAGATCGTCCTTGGTCTGGAAATAATGCCGGATCAAACCCGGCGTCACCCCGGCCCGGTCTGCGATGGCACGCACCGTGGCCGCCTGTGCCCCGCCTTCGGCAACAAGCTGAAGTGCAGCCGCGATCAGGTCATCGCGGCGGCGTTCCTCGCTCTCACGCCGATAAGGGCGACGGTCGTTCATGGGCAAGCAACCTGTTATACGATTGTGTAATTCGCTCCAGCTTAAGTCAAACCCGCAAGGCAGCGCAAGGCAGGCTGTCAACTGTCTTGGCGGCAGTTCAAGGATACGCCATGTCAGACATTTGACAAGCCGGGCTTAGGTCTGAACCGCAGCAGATTTTCGACAGGTTCAATCGCTTTGCGCCACATCCTTGTGGATGATCACATCCGTCTGGGGATAGGCATTCAATATGGCCCGCCGCAACGCTGCGCCGATGGCGTGGGCGTCGTGCAGGCTTTGATTGCCGTCCAACTCGATATGCAGGTTCACGAACACCCGGCTGCCTGCGGTGCGGGTTTTCAGATCGTGAAAGCCATGCACCCCGGGCCAGTCGCGGGCGATGGCGGCAATCCCGTCCACGATGGATGCATCGGCTGTGCGGTCCATCAAGGCGTCCCACGCGCCTTTGCCAATGCGCACCGCGCCGATCGCCAGCATGCCGGCCGCCCCCAGCGCCACCACCGAGTCAATCGCGCCCAGCCCGAATTTCGCCGAGGCCCAAAGCGACACGATCGCCCCGATGTTGGGCAGCAGATCACCCAGATAATGCAGCCGGTCAGCCGCAACGACGCGGCTGCCGGTGCGCTTGGCCACCCGGCCCTGCCACCACACCAGACCCAGCGTCAGCAGCACCGAAACCGCCATCACCGCCATCCCCGGCCCTTCCGATGTCAGCCGTCCGTCACCGGGTGCCAGCAAGCGCGTCACCGCAGCCCAGGTGATCACGCCTGCGGAAATCAGAACGAACAAGGCCTGGCCCAGCGCCGCCAGATCTTCGGCGCTGGTGTGGCCAAAGGCGTGGTCTTCATCCGCAGGCTTGGCCGCATAGATCAGCGCGGCCATGGCGACCAACGATACCATCAGATCCATCGCGCTGTCGGCCAGCGACGCCGCCACCGACAATGCCCCGGTTTCCCCAAGCGCCCACAGCTTCAGCACCACCAGCAGCGCCGCCATTGCAACCGAGGCCGCCCCAGCCGACAGGTTCAACTTTATGGAATCAGGTGCTGTCATCTTGCCCTCGCACTAAAGCCGCGCCCTAACAGCCACAGGACGGCAGTGGCAAGGGCGAAGCTACTCCAGAATTTCGCCCGGATCGACGCCCCACAGCGCGGTCTTGGGCGTCCAGCCCTTTTCCCCGTTGGTGTTCACCCGGCACCAATCCACCGTGCATTCCAACAAGCGCCCGATCACGCCCATTTCGGCCTGAAACACCACCTCTGACGCCATATCCGGCTTGGCGCGGAATTCCGCCATGTCCTGCGCGATCAGCACCGACCGCACGCCCGACAACAGCGAATAATGCACCCAACCGCCCAGACCCTCGGCATCTTCAACCTTGCGCCAGTTTTCGTGTTCCGCTGTCACCCGCAACGGCATGCCGCTGGTGACAAACACCCAATCAATGCGATGCGTCAGGCCCGGCCCGCGCCGCGCATTGCCCTCGCCCCCCTTCAGCGTGACATAGCGCGGGATCGGCAGGTTGGTGACAGCGCCCTTGTGCGGATCGCGCGGCTTGTCCTTTTCTGCGGCAACCGGTGGGGCATCCGGCATGGTTTCCTGCGCCAGAACCATCCCGGCGCCCGCCAGCCACAGCGCCAGCGCAACCATTCCGAACCCGGCGAAACCCTGCCGTCGCAGCTTGACCATCACACCCGCTCCATCCTTGCGCCGGCGGCGTTTCACCGCCCCGCGCATTTTGCTTGCTGCCGGGGCTTGTGCGTCGCCCCGCTTGGGGTCACTTTGCCACTCAAACCGCTGATTTGGAAGTGCAGGGAGGCATCTATGCCAGCAGGACGCCTGAGTGTTGTCGTAACGCGACGCTTGCCAGAACCCGTCGAGACACGGATGAAAGAGCTGTTCGACGTGACCCTGCGCGACCCGGACACCCCGATGACCCGCGATGACCTGGCCGAGGCGATGCGGAACTGCGATGTTCTGGTGCCCACCATCACCGATCACATCGACGCAGGCCTGATTGCGCAGGCCGGTGATCGGTTGAAACTGATCGCCAACTATGGGTCGGGCGTCGATCACATCGACGTGGCCACCGCCCGCAGCCGGGGTATCCTTGTTTCAAACACCCCCGGCACCGTCACCGACGACACCGCCGACATGACGCTTGCGCTGATGCTGGCCGTCACCCGGCGCATCCCCGAAGGTCTGGCCGCCATGCAGGCGGGCAAATGGGAAGGCTGGTCCCCCATGGCCTTTCTGGGGGGGCGCCTTGGCGGGCGGCGTCTGGGTATCCTTGGCATGGGCCGCATTGGTCAGGCCGTGGCCCGCCGCGCCCGTGCCTTTGGCATGCAGGTGCATTACCACAACCGCAAGCGCCTGCGGCCCGAGGTGGAGGCGGAACTGGAGGCGACCTATT
>CAZCFC010000052.1:0-14439 GCA_964497815.1 uncultured Cypionkella sp. | reverse complement strand
GCATGATATACCACGGGCCTTCGCCTCGGGTCTGGCCTGCGGCGACGTAATCGCGCGCCTTCAGGTCCATCACGATGCCGCGCACGATGCGGAAGACGGTGGGCGAGTTCACGAAAACCACCGACACAAACACGTTCAGCAGGTTCGGGTCCATTGTCCAGACGCCAAGGGGATCGGCGTTGAAGGCGAGGCCCGAGTAGGCCCACAGACCCAGCACAAGGGTGATGCCGACATAAAGGTTGCGCTTGGGCGGGTTGGTGAAGAACCGCGAGTTGAATAGGGTGGCGAAGAAAATCACCGGGAAGATGAACAGCACGGCGGCCAACACCACCGGAATGCCGGTGTTGCGGATTTCCGGCGTGACCAGCAGGTAGAACAGCAAGATCACCGGGAAGGCCAGCACCAGGTTGGCAAGGAAAGACAGCGTCGTGTCCAGCTTGCCACCGAAATAGCCGGCGGGCAGGCCAAGGGTAACACCGACCATGAAGGCGAAAGTGGTGGCCGCCGGGGCGATGGTCAGCACGCGGCGTGCACCCATCACCACACGGGAGAACACGTCGCGCGCCAGATGGTCGGCCCCCAACAGGAAGTAGGGATATTGGCCGTCCACCACTTCCTTCAGCGGTGTCCCCGGCGGCGGGTTTTTCACGCGGCCAAACTGCGCGATCGGGTCCATCGTGATGATCATATCCGCGAAGATGGCGGTGTAGACCCAGAACATCACCAGCGCAAAGCCGATCATCCCGACCGGACTGTCAAAGAGTTTGCCGTAAAGACCAAGGTGGCGCTTGTAATGGATCGACAGCGCGAAGGTGACGATCAGCGCGATCCAGACCGGCAGGAATTGTTGCATCACGCGGGCAAAGATCTGGCCCCAGGACAGGAGTTCGGTTTCCATCATTGCCTCACGAAAGCCGGATACGGGGGTTCAGGAACACATAGCCGACATCGGAAATCAGCTGTGTGATCAGAACGACGAGAACAGCCACCACCGAGCAGCCCAACAGCAGGTCGATGTCATTGTTGCCGGCGGCCTGCACCAGGGTCCAGCCAAAGCCTTTGTAGTTGAACAGGGCCTCGGTGATGACGACGCCGTTCAGAAGCCACGGAAATTGCAGCATGATCACGGTGAAGGGCGCAATCAGCGCGTTGCGCAGCGCGTGACGCATCACCACCTGGCGAAAGCCCACGCCCTTCAGCCGCGCGGTGCGGATGTATTGCTGCGTCATCACTTCGGTCATGCTGGCGCGGGTCATGCGGGCGATGTAGCCAATGCCGTAAAGCGCGATGGTCATCACCGGCAGCGCGAAGTTCCAGAAGGTGATCTTGTCCATGGCCGAGGTGGCGGTGCCCAGGAACAGGGTCTTGCCCTCGATCCAGCCCCAGTCGTGCAGGATCGGGGAAATCCCGGCGGTGGCACTGGCGAACAGCGCCACCAGAATGACGCCGGATACATATTCCGGGGTGGCGGTGGTGGCGATGGCGACGATGGACAGGGTGCGGTCCGTGCGCGATCCTTCCCGCATGCCCGACAGCACGCCCATCAGCAGCGATACCGGGACCATCACGATCATCACCCACATCATCAGCCAGGCCGTGGACCCCAGCTTTTCGCCAACCGTTTCCAGAACCGGCTTTTTGAACACGGTGGAAAAACCCCAGTTGCCCTGCAGCACGCCGCAATAGCGCGGGGCCGTTTCAACGGTGGCGCCGTCTTGCAGGCAACGGCCGCGCGTCACACCACTGTCATCCGTGATCACCCAGCCGGGGGCCGCGCCCAGCCATTGCGCATAGCGCCCCAGCACGGGGCCTGCGTGGCCATTGTCTTCGATCCAGGATTGAACCGCATTGTCATTCATGCGGACCGACCCTTCGGTGCGGGCCAGTTTTTCCAGGTTCGGCGGCAGGTTGGTCAGATAAAACACGACAAACGTCAAGGCGAGCGCAGTCAAAGCCATGACGCCCAAGCGCCTTGCCACAAATATAAGCATGTCTGGTTCCCCTCTGCGCCAAACCGGATCGGCGGCTGACTGCCTGATTTTTGTGTGCAGTCAGGTGTGGTCCGGGTGCCAAAGCACCCGGACCGCTGTTGAATCAGGCCGATTTCGACCATTTGTAGTGATGGTGCTCGAACGACGGGTGCATATCGACGGAAAAGCCTTCCTTGGCGTGCCGGAACAGCGAGCGCCAGTAGGGCTGAATGATATAACCTTCGTCTTGCAGGATGGTTTCCAGCGTCACCATCACCTCGGCGCGGGCGTCGGCGTTGTCCAATGCCAGGGCCTTGACCATGGCCGCGTCAAACTCGGCGTTTGCCATGCCGGTTTCGTTCCACGAACCGGTGGACGTGTAGGCATAGGACATGTTCTGCACGGCCAGCGGACGGTGGTTCCAGGTGGTCGAGGAGAACGGGTATTTCTGCCAGTCGTTCCAGAAGGTCGAGCCCGGCATCACGGTGCGCTTGACGGTGGCACCGGCGTCGCGCAGCTGGGCTGCGACGGCATCGGTGGTCGCGGCTTCAAAGCCGTCGTCCAGCGAGATGATCTCGAACTCGGTCGCGTCCAGACCTGCCGCCTTCAACGCGGGCATCAGGCCAGCCGGATCAATGGTCTGCGCCGGGATCGACGCATATTCCGGGTGCACCGGGCAGACGTGATGGTTTTCGGCAATGGTGCCAAGGCCGTTGTAGCCCAGTTCCAGCACAACCTTGGGATCAACTGCCTTCTGGATTGCCTGACGGACCGCCTTGTCCTTGTACAGATCAGAGGTCGAGTTCATGCGCACCACGATGGTTGATGCGGTCACAGCCTCAAACTTTTTCCAGCCCAGGCCGTCGAGTTGCTCGATGAAATCGCCGGTGGTTTCGTAGTTGGTGTCGATTTCATCCGAACCGGCAAGCTGCACCATGGCCGAAGGGTCGGTGCCGAAGTCGATGTAGTGGATTTCGTCCAGCGGAGCGGTGCCACCCCACCAGGTGTGGTTCGGGGCGCGCACCAGCACTGCTTTTTGGCCGACAGCCACTTCTTGCGGGATATAGGGCCCGGTGCCGATGGCGTTGGTCGACGGGTCCGACCCATCGACATAGGACGCGTGAACCACGGCTGCCGGATAGTCAGCCACCGACGCCACGACCGAAATGTCGCTGGCCGTCATCATCAGCTTGACGGTGGCGTCATCGACCTTGACCACAGCCCCGTCGCGCAGGCGGTTGACCATCACAGCCGCGCCTTTGTCGTCCACTTTTGCGGTGCCGTCCGCATTCATCGCCGCAACCGTTTCCGTCAGGCCCGAGAAGCGCGACGCCATGGCGTTGCCTTCGACAGACCCGTCGCACCAGCGGGTGAACATCCGCACCACGTCATCGGCGGTAAAGGCATCGCCGTTGTTCCATTTCACACCCTGACGCACCTTCAGAGTGTATTCAGTCGCGTCCGCATTGGCTTCCCAGCTTTCCAGCAGGCGGCCTTCAAAGCTGCCGTCGGGGTTGTACTGGATCAGATATTCCAGCCAGCCACGGTAGATGTTGGCGATTTGCGGCCAGTCAGCCGTGCGCGGGTCTTTCTGCGCTTTGACTTCCATCGCACAGCGCAACACGCCGCCCACAGGCGCGTCCTGCGCCATCGCCGGTGCCTTCAGGCCCAGCAGCCCATAAGCCACCGCCGCCGACACGCCCAACGACGTGGTGCGCGCCAGAAACTCGCGACGGCTCAGCTTGCCGTCACGCAGTTCTTGCGCGTGCATCAACGCGGCCGGGTGCAGCGGAGCCTCGATCTTTTGCATTTTGGTCATTCTGTTCTCCCTGTAAGGCTAGGCCTTTATCTTTTTTGGGTCGCACCTCTGCAGCACTTCCGGCACCCTGACAGACCAAACCCCACGCAGGGCCTGACCGGGTTTGCGCACCGGTTGCAATACAGATGTCACGCCGCCATTCGGCATGTTTTCCGCCGCGACGTCAACGCTTGGATTCGCCCAAGAAGCACCCGTTTGCGACATATGGTCGTCGGATCAGGAGGTAATGACTGCGTTTGCAGAAACGCAACCGCTTCCGCCAAAGCAGCTTTGCTTTCCGTTACAGCGGAAAGCCCCGGCAACAGAATCACCAAAGCTAGCCTGCGCGGCGAAATGCCGACGGCGACAGCCCGGTCAGATGCTGAAACGCGCGGGTGAAATAGGCGGGCGAGGTAAAGCCAAGGCTGGTGCCGATCTGCCCCACAGCCATGTCGGTTTCCGACAACAGGCGTCGCGCTTCGAAGATGCGACGGTCCTGCAAAAGGTCGATGGCCGAGCGGCCACAGGCGGCGCGGCAGCAGCGGGTCAGGTGGGTTGGCGTCACACCCAGTTCCACCGCCAGTTCGCCCACACCGACACCGCGACGGAATTCCTTTTCCATCAGCGCGGTAAAGCGCGCCACCAGCCGCCGGGCTGCATCGGGGCGTGGCGTTTCGGGGGCTGCGCGCACCGACTGGCGTTCCAGCCACACCCCCAACAACCCCAGATAGTGCCGGGTGGCGCGATCATGGGCTGGGGTGTCGCTGTCCATTTCGCGCTGGATCATGTCCAGCACCACGTTGACCTCTTGTTGCGCATGCACTTCGCGGATGCGCAGGTGCTGGGGTTCTTTCGGCAGGGTGACGGTGCTGTCACGGCCAAAAAACACCGCAGTCCCAAAGACTTGCTGGCCAACTTCAAATCCGTGCATCACGCCCGCCGGAATGAACACCGCGTTGTGGGCGGTATAGCCGCGCGTCACACCGGCGATGGTGATGCGGCCCTGGCCCTTGGTGAACCACAAAAAGCATGGCTCTGACAGGGTGCGCATTGCCTCGACGCGCCACCGCCCTCCGGCAGCAAGTCGGGGAATCGCCATAAGGCGCATTTGCGATGTATCGGCGGGAAGGTTCATGACGGAAGGCCTGCTTTTCTTGTTGCGGACAGAGTAGTCCGGCGATGGGGCGCGACCCAAGCGAAAAAGTGGCGGAAAATCACGCCTGACGGTGCCAAGGCACCGAAAGCTGTGGACAAGTCTGTGGCTATTTCTGTGGTCAGTTTTGCAACCGGTTCAGGGCAACGCGATTTCTTGCCAAAGCTTCATCCGCGACCGGAACCAGGTGCGCTGGCTGTTGGCATATTGCCGGCTGGCCAGCGGTGCCGCCGCAGTGGCCTCGGCCAGGGTGGCCTGACCGCGCAAATAGCTGATCAATTCGGGCGCGCCGATGGCCTTTGATGCAGCGCGGCCGGGGTTCCAATCGGGCAATTGCGCGGCCACTTCGTCCAGCGCCCCCTGGGCCAGCATCGCGGCAAAGCGGCTGGCGATTCGTACGTCCAGCCACCCGACATCGGGGCGGATCACAAGGGCTTCGACGCGCTGCAGCGGCAAAAGCGCGGGTCCGGTGGCGTCCTGCCAGTCCGCCAGGCCCCGCCCGGTGGATGCCCGCACCTCCCATGCGCGCTGCACCCGCGCCGGGTTGGCGGTATCAATCCGCGCCGCCGTGGCCGCGTCCAGCTCGGCCAGCAGCCCCGCGATGCCCTCGCCCGAACGGCGCGCATCGGCCATGTGCCGGATCTCGGGCGGCGTTGGCGGAATATCGACCAGCCCCTCGGTCAAGGCCGACAGATACAGCCCCGTCCCGCCCACGATCACGACCGGCCTGTTCAGGAAACCCAACACCTCACGCAGCCAATGCCCGACGGAATAAGGCTGATCCCGCCCGACATGGCCATAAAGCACATGGGGCAACGCGGCTTCATCCGCCGCCGAAGGCCGCGCCGACAACACCCGCCAGCAGTCATAGACCTGCAACGCATCGGCATTGACGATCACTCTGCCATCACGCGCGGCCAGTTCCATCGCAATGGCCGACTTGCCGCTGGCGGTCGGCCCGGCAATCACCACCGGCGCTTCGCGCGAAATCTGGTCCAGAACAAACGCCATCTTTGCCTTTCACATTGGTTCAAATATCCCGGGGGTCTGGGGGCTGGCCCCCAGCGGGTGCAACAACAGGCGCGGATGCCCGCCCGGATGTCGCTTCCCCCGTTGATCCTGCACCGGTTTTGCGACATTTTGCGCCGCAGTCAACCATCTCCCCATTTCACGCCATAAATCCAAGGAATCCCTCCCATGTCTTCATCGGGCGAAAAGAATGTGACCTACCAGCGGGTCATGCTGAAAATCTCGGGCGAGGCGCTGATGGGGGATCAGGGCTATGGGCTGCATCCGCCCACAGTGCAGCGCATTGCCGAAGAGGTGAAATCGGTCCGCGATCTGGGGGTCGAGATCTGCATGGTGATCGGTGGCGGCAACATCTTCCGCGGGCTGCAAGGCTCGGCGCAGGGGATGGAGCGGACGACCGCAGACTACATGGGGATGCTTGCCACCGTGATGAACGCCTTGGCCATGCAGGCGGCGCTGGAATCCCTCGGCGTCTTTACCCGGGTGATCAGTGCGATCCCGATGGATCAGGTCTGCGAACCTTATATCCGCAGGCGGGCGGTGCGCCATCTTGAGAAAAAGCGTGTCTGCATCTTTGCCGCAGGCACCGGCAACCCCTATTTCACCACCGATACTGCCGCCACCCTGCGCGCCAATGAAATGGCGTGTCAGGCCATCTTCAAGGGCACCAAGGTGGATGGGGTCTATGACAAGGACCCCAAGAAACACGCCGACGCAAAACGCTATGACAACGTGACCTATGACGAGGTGCTGCAAAAGCATCTGGGCGTCATGGATGCCTCTGCGATTGCGCTTGCGCGCGACAACGACCTGCCGATCATCGTGTTTTCGCTGGACGAACCTGGTGGTTTCAAGGGCATTCTGGCCGGGCAGGGCACCTACACGCGCGTGCATGGGTAAGGCAGGCAGATCCGTTGATGATGCCAGCGTGACAAGGCCCGCCCGATATTGGTGTTCCGATATTGGCAAGCGCGATTTTTCGAACGCCGGTGCCGGTGCCGATGCGCATGCGCCCGGTCGGGTATCCGCGGGGCGGGTATCGGCGGAGCGGGTATCGGCGGGGCGCGATTAACCGCGTCCCGCTTAAACCCGGCAACCCCCTGTACCCACCAAAGCACTTGCTGCTATAGAACGGCAAAGCCCGTCGCTTTGGGCAAAAGACACGAAGGAAGCGATCCATGTCTGACGATCTTGATATTGACCTTGATGCCATTCAGCGCCGCATGGATGGCGCGATGAATGCGCTGAAATCGGAATTCGCCAGCCTGCGCACCGGACGCGCCTCGGCCTCGATCGTCGAGCCGATCATGGTGGACGCCTACGGCCAGATGACCCCGATCAACCAGTTGGGCACCGTCAACGTGCCCGAACCCCGCATGGTGGTGATCAACGTCTGGGACAAGGCGATGATTGCCAAGGTTGAAAAGGCGATCCGCGAAAGTGGCATCGGCATCAACCCGATTTCGGACGGCCCCTTGATCCGCCTGCCGATCCCCGAGTTGAACGAGGAACGCCGCAAACAGCTGACCAAGGTTGCCGCAGGCTATGCCGAAAACACCAAGGTCGCCATCCGCAACGTGCGCCGCGATGGCATGGATCAGATCAAGAAGGCAAAGGCCGCAGGCATGGGCGAAGATGACCAGAAGATGTGGTCGGACGAAGTGCAGGACTTGACCGACAAGTTCATCGTCGCCGTAGATCGGGCGCTGGAGCACAAGCAGGCCGAGATCATGCAGGTCTGAGGCGGCAATCAAGCAGCTGCGGCAGGTGTGTGGCCCGCGTTGGGCAAAAAGACGAGGTGTGTGGCGTGGGCCCAGGCGATAAATCCAATGCGACGTCCCCCCGCCTGGCGGAACATGTCGCCATTATCATGGATGGCAATGGCCGCTGGGCCACCAATCGCGGTTGGCCCCGGCTGGTGGGCCACCGCAAGGGCGCCGAGCGGGTCAAGGAAATCGTGCGCTGCGCCCCCGACATCGGCATCCGCTGGCTGACGATTTATGCCTTTTCAACCGAGAACTGGAAACGTTCGACCGAAGAAGTCCTGGGCCTGATGACGATCTTTTCGCGCTATATTCTGCGTGAGGCAGACCGGCTGGCCGCCGAGGGCGTGCGGATGCGCTTCATTGGCGACCGCTCGCGGCTTGACCCAAAGCTGCAACGCCTGATGGCGAATATCGAGGCGCGCACCGCGCCCTTGTCGCGGCTGAACCTGACTGTCGCGATCAATTATGGGGGCCGGGACGAAATTGCGCGCACGGTCAGGGCCTTGGCGGCCGAGGTTGCAGCGGGTACGCTGGCCCCTGCGGCGATCACCGATGCGCTGATCTCCAGCCGTCTGGACACCCATGATCTGCCTGACCCCGATCTGGTGATCCGCACCTCTGGCGAAACCCGGACCTCGAATTTCCTGCCCTGGCAGGCCGCCTATGCCGAATTCGAGTTCACCGAAACCCTGTGGCCCGATTTCAGCCCTGACGAACTGGCCGCCATAGTGGCGCGCTTTGGCAACCGCGAACGGCGTTTTGGCGGGGTGGTTTCAGCATGAGCGCGCGTGTCAATCGCTGGTCCGACCTGCGCCCGCGGATGATGTCGGCTGCGGTGATGCTGTCGGTGGGGGCAGTCGAAATCTGGTTTGGCGGCCTGTCGTTTCTGGCGCTGATCACCGCGCTGACCGCCGTGATGATCTGGGAACTGGCCATCGTCACCGCCCCTGCGGCCAAAGGTCAGGCCTTGGCCTTGGCCGGATTGGCCGTCCTTGTGCTTATTCTGGATGAGGGCTGGCCGTCATGGCCTGCCTATGCGCTGTTTCCCTTTGTCGGGCTGGCGTTTCTGATCACCCCGCGCCTTCATCCGCGCGCGGTGGCGGCGATTGCGGTGGCGATCATGATCTCGGGCCATGGCCTGTTCGTGCTGCGCGACGAGGCGGGGACGGCGGCGATCCTGTGGCTGTTGGGTGTGGTGATCGTGTCCGATGTGATGGGCTATTTTGCGGGCCGCATTCTGGGCGGGCCCAAATTCTGGCCGGCCGTCAGCCCCAAGAAAACCTGGTCGGGCACCATTGCTGGCTGGATCGGGGCTGCGGCGGTGGGGCTGGGGTTCGTCGTTGCCGGTTATGCGGGGTGGGGGCTGGTGCTGATCTCGCCGTTCATCTGCTTTGCCGGGCAGTTGGGTGATATTGCCGAAAGCTGGGTCAAGCGCCGGGCGGGGGTGAAGGACTCATCCAACCTGATCCCCGGTCATGGCGGGCTGATGGACCGCTTTGATGCGTTGGTGGGCGCGATGGTGGTGGTCATGCTGCTGACGCGCGTGGTTCCTTTGCCGATCATCGGGGGCTGACATGCGCAGCGTTTCTGTCTTTGGCGCCACCGGATCGGTTGGCGAATCCACCTTTGATTTGCTGATGCGGGCAGGCGGGCCTGATGCGTTCCGCACCGTGGCCGTCACGGGGGGGCGCAATCTGCGGCGGCTGGCGCAGATGGCCGTGGCCCTGCGTGCCGAACTGGCGGTGACGGCGCATGAAGACGCCTTGCCCGAGTTGCAGGACGCCCTGGCTGGCACCGGGATTGCCGTGGCCGCAGGCGCGCAGGCGATTGCCGAGGCCGCCGACCGTCCGGCAGACTGGGTGATGAGTGCAATCGTCGGGGCGGCGGGGCTGGTGCCCGGCATGCGCGCGCTGGCGCAAGGCAGCACCCTTGCGCTGGCCAACAAGGAAAGTCTGGTCACCGCGGGACAGCTTTTGCTGGCCACCGCTGCGCGCCACAAGGCCCGCATCCTGCCCGTGGATTCAGAGCATTCCGCGATCTTTCAGGCGCTTGTGGGCGAAGATATGACGGCGGTCGAGCGCATCATCCTGACAGCCTCGGGGGGGGCGCTGCGCGACTGGCCGCTAGAGCGGCTGGCGGGGGCCACGGTAGAGCAGGCCTTGGCACACCCCAACTGGGCGATGGGCGCACGCATCACCATCGATTCGGCGTCCATGTTCAACAAGGCGCTGGAAGTCATTGAAACGCGCGAATTTTTCGGCTGTGATCCCGATCAGGTCGAGGTGATCATCCACCCCGAATCCATCATCCACTCGATGGTCGGCTTCCGGGATGGCGCGGTGATGGCGCATCTGGGCGCGCCAGATATGCGCCACCCGATCGGCTATGCGCTGAACTGGCCGCTGCGTTCGGCCCTTCCTGTGGCGCGGCTGGATCTGGCAGCTTTGGGGCAGTTGACCTTCCGGGCACCCGACTTGATCCGCTTTCCAGCACTGCGCCTTGCGCGGGAGGTGATGGCGGTGCGGGGGCTGGCCGGGGCTGTGTTCAACGCGGCCAAAGAGGTGGCGCTTGACAGCTTCATCGCGGGGCAGATCGGCTTTATGGACATGGCCGGGGTGGTCGAGACTACACTTGCCCGTGTTTCGAGCGAAGTTCGCCTTGGAAATGCCGCGCAGACCCTTGAGGATGTGCTGGCGATGGACCATCTCGCAAGACTAAGGGCCGCCGAAAGCGCGGCGCAGTTGGCAAAAGGCAGGTAGGCGTGGATTTCAGCAGTGTTCTTTCCAGCGCGGGCGGTTTTGCCTGGACGGCTGTGTTCTTTGTCATAGCGCTTGCGGTGATCGTGGCGGTGCATGAATACGGCCACTACATTGTGGGCCGCTGGTCTGGCATCCATGCCGAAGTGTTCAGCCTTGGCTTTGGTCCGGTGATCTATACCCGCACCGACAAACGCGGCACGCGCTGGCAGATTGCCGCGATCCCCCTGGGCGGTTTTGTCAAGTTTCTGGGTGACAAGGACGCGGCTTCGGCCCCGGACACCCAGGCTTTGGCGGGGCTTTCAACCGATGAGCGCCGCCATACCATGTACGGGGCCCCCCTGTGGGCGCGGGCAGCAACGGCGGCGGCGGGGCCGTTTTTCAACCTGTTGCTGGCGCTGGCCGTCTACATCGGCATGATCAGCTGGCTGGGCATTGCCACCGATCTGCCGACGGTGGGCAAGTTGCAGGATACGCCCTTTGTCGGTCAAAGCCTTGAGGTCAAGGATCAGATTCTGGCGGTGAACGGCACCGCCACGCCTGATTTTGCCACCTATCAGGACATTGCCAGCAAACTGCCGGCGGCGGCCACTGTCACCTATTCCGTGCTGCGGGATGGTCAAACCCTTGATATCGTGGGGCCACATCCATTCCTGCCCATCGTGGGCGCGGTGCATCCCAAGAATGCCGCGATGGACGCAGGCATGCAGCCGGGGGATGTGATCTTGTCTGTCGGCGGCAAGGACGTGACCGCGTTCAGTGAATTGCCCCCGATTGTCGAGGCCTCGGCCGGTGCGCCGGTGCCGTTGAAGGTCTGGCGGGCCGGGCAGGTGCTTGACCTGACCATCACGCCCAATCGCCGCGATATTCCCAAGACTGGCGGCGGCTTTGAAACCCGCTGGCTGCTGGGCCTGTCGAGTGGCCAGTTGTTCGAACCCGAAACGCGGCGTGCAGGCCCGTTGGAAACTGTCGAAATCGCGCTGAAGCAATCCTGGTTCGTCACCAAATCCTCGCTCTCGGGGCTGTGGCATGTGGTGACGGGCGCGATCAGTTCGTGCAACATCTCTGGCCCGATCGGCATGGCCGAAGTGATGGGCGACGCCGCGCGCTCTGGTCCCGAGGTGTTCTTGAACATGCTGGCGGCGCTGTCGCTGGGCATCGGATTGCTGAACCTGTTCCCGATCCCGGTTCTGGATGGTGGCCACCTTGTGTTTTACGCCTTCGAGGCCGTCACCGGCCACCCCCCGTCCGAGCGGATCTTGCGCGGGTTGATGACGGTGGGTTTGATGGTGGTGCTGTCGTTCATGGCCTTTGCCCTGACCAACGATCTGTTCTGCAGCTGAACCTGCGGCGCGGCGCCTTAGTGATGCCACATTTTTGCGTTAACACTTTCGCAGGTTCCGTTGGAGTAGGGTGTCAACATGCAACTGGTTTTGAACAGCTATAAGGGGCTTTCGCTTCTGGTTTGGCTGAACTGGGATCGTTTGTTCACGATTGGCACCGTGGTTGTCGGGCTTTTGGCCGGTGCCTTCTTTGGCTCGGCGCTTGTTCACCCCTAACTGGCTGCTTTTTGCGAAAATAGATTGGCCCTGCCGCGCATATATGGCAAATCCTGTCGGACTGCCTTTTGACAAGCCCTGCTGTGTCAGCTAGTCAGAGGCACAGGATTTTGTAGATCTGGGGGCGACTTATGCGGCAAACGGCTAGCGCAAATACGACGCATAAGGGGACGACCCGCAAGGTTTGGCGGCCTGCATTGGTTGCAATTCTGCTTTCTGGCGCAATGGTTTCCGATCCCTTCCTCACCCAGGCCGTGGCGCAAAGCTACAGCTTTTCAAACGTGGTGGTCGAAGGGAATGAGCGGATCGAACCCGCCACGATCCTGAAATATGCGGGAATCGCCAAGGGTGCGGCCGTCACGGCAGGGGCTTTGAACGACGCTTATCAGCGGATCGTGCAGGCCGGACTGTTCGAAACCGTCGAACTTGTGCCCAATGGGAACACCCTGATCATCCGCGTCAAAGAATTCCCGATGATGAACGTGGTCGACTTTCAGGGCAACAAGCGTCTGAAAGACGAAGCGCTGGTTCAGATCGTGAAGTCGAAGTCACGTCTGGTCTATTCGCCCGCTCAGGCCGAGGCTGATGCCGCCGCGATTGCCGAAGCCTACCGCATTCAGGGCCGTCTGGCGGCGTCGGTTGATCCGCGCATCATCCGCCGGTCTGACAACCGTGTCGATCTGGTGTTCGAAATTTCCGAGGGCAAGGTCGTTGAAAACGAGCGGCTGTCCTTTGTGGGCAACCGTGCCTTTTCGGACCGCCGTTTGCGGCAGGTGCTGGAAACCAAACAGGCCGGTTTCCTGCGTCAGCTTGTCAAGGGCGACACCTTCGTGCCCGAGCGGCTGGAACTGGACAAGCAGCTTTTGCGTGATTTCTACCTGTCGCGTGGCTATGTCGATGTGCAGGTTCTGGACGCCACCGGCGAAGTCAGCCGTGAACGTGATGCAACCTTTGTGACCTACACCGTGCGCGAAGGCCAAAGCTTTCGCATCGGCAAGGTGACAACGGTGTCCGAGATCGAAAATCTGGACGCCACCGAATTTGCCGCCGTGCAAAAGATGCGCTCTGGCGTGACCTATTCGCCTGCGATCATCGAAAACAATCTGGCGCGGATGGAAAATCTGGCGCTGCGCAAGGGGCTGAACTTTGTGCGGATCGAGCCGCGCGTGATCCGCAATGATCGCGATCAGACGCTGGATATTGAATTCGTGTTGAAGCGCGGCGAAAAGACATTCGTCGAACGCATTGATATTGAAGGCAATACCACGACACTGGATCAGGTGGTGCGTCGCCAGTTCCGCACGGTAGAGGGCGACCCCTTCAACCCGCGCGAAATCCGTCAGGCAGCAGAACGCATCCGTGCGCTTGGCTTCTTTGGCGATGCCAAAGTCGACAGCAAACCCGGCTCTGGCCCTGATCAGGTTGTGGTCAACGTCGATGTCGAAGAGGCCCCGACCGGGTCTTTGTCACTGGGCGCGACCTATGGTCTGGCCGCTGGGTTTGGCATCAATGTCGGCTTTTCGGAAACCAACTTTCTGGGGCGTGGGCAGGGGCTTTCGGTCAACGTCAGCACTGGGTCCGATACGGTTGACGCCAGCGTATCCTTCGTGGAACCGGCCTTCCTTGGCCGTGATCTGAAGCTGAAATTCGCCGCCGCCTACCGCGAAACCAGCAAGGCAAACGCGTTCTACGACACCCGCAACATCTCGATCAGCCCGGCGCTTGAGTTCCCGATCGGTGAACAGTCGCGGCTTGAAGTGCGCTACAAGATTTCGGAAAACACCGTCACCGATGTTGATGTGGACTCGTCGCAACTTCTGAAGGACGAAGAGGCGGCTTTGGGCAAGCTGGGCAGCAGTCTGGGCTTTACCTATTCCTTCGACAACCGCATCACCGGCCTGAACCCAAGGGGCGGTTTTCTGTTCCGGTTCAGTCAGGATTTCAGTGGCTTGGGCGGGGATGTCAAAGCAATCACCACCACTGCACTTGCTGTGGCCGAAACCAAGGTGCTGAACGAGGAAGTCACCCTGCGGGCGATTTTTGAAGGCGGTATGGTCAACACCTTTGGCGGCTATGACAGCCGTGTGACCGATCGTTTCTTCGGCAATGGCAAGATCCGGGGTTTTGAAGCCAACGGCATTGGTCCGCGCGACATGGGGGCTGTCAATCAGGACGCACTGGGCGGCAACATCTTTGCAGTGGCGCGGTTCGAGGCTGATTTCCCGCTGGGCCTGCCAGAGGAATACGGCATCACGGGCGGTGCGTTCGTCGATGTCGGATCGGTCTGGGATCTGGACAAGACGCTGCCGACGGTCGAGGGTGCCAACTTTACCCCGCGCGCGGCGGTTGGGTTGGCACTGTTGTGGAACACGCCGATCGGTCCGCTGCGGTTCAACTTCTCGAATGCC
>CAZCFC010000051.1:0-14924 GCA_964497815.1 uncultured Cypionkella sp. | reverse complement strand
AGGCACGCTTTACCCCGATGTGATTGAATCCGTCAGCTTTTCGGGCGGTCCGTCGGTGACGATCAAATCGCACCACAATGTGGGTGGATTGCCCGAAAAGATGGGTCTGAAACTGGTTGAACCGCTGCGCGAGCTGTTCAAGGATGAGGTCCGCGCCCTGGGCCGCGAGCTTGGTCTTCCCAGCAGTTTCATCGGTCGCCATCCCTTCCCCGGCCCCGGTCTGGCCATCCGCTGCCCCGGTGAGATCACACCGGAAAAGCTGGACATCCTGCGCCGCGCGGATGCCGTCTACATCGACCAGATCCGCAAACACGGGCTTTATGATGAAATCTGGCAGGCCTTCGCCGCGATTTTGCCGATGAAAACCGTGGGCGTGATGGGCGACGGGCGCACCTATGACTATGCTCTGGCGTTGCGGGCCGTGACATCGGTTGACGGCATGACCGCCGACACATACCCCTTCAGCCATGATTTCCTTGGCGAAACCATGACCCGCATCATCAACGAGGTGAAGGGCATCAACCGGGTGTTCTATGATGTGACATCGAAGCCGCCCGGCACGATCGAGCTGGAGTGAACGCGACCGATCTGGAATGAAAAAGGCCCGCATCGCTGCGGGCCTTTTCTTTCAAAAGCTGCCGTGTCGGGCAATCTGCGCCAGGGGCTGGCGCGGGCTTGGAAACTCACGCGCCTGCAAACCTTCGGGCAAAGCCGATGGATCGCCCTTGGTGCCGATCGCCACCACGGCCTGCAACACCACGCCGTCGGGCACATGCAGCAGCCGCGTCGCGGTTTCCACGTCAAACCCGCCCATGGCATGCGCCACCAGACCCAAATGCTGGGCCTGCAAACCCAACTGCGCCCATGCGGCCCCGGCATCAAACGCATGCCAGCGGTTGGCCGATTTCACGCCATCACGCTCGGTATAGTCCTGCGATGCCACCACGACCAAAGCCGCGGCCTTTTCCGCCCAGGCCCGGTTGAACGGCACCAGCGTTTCGGCAATCGCGGCAAAGCCCGCATCGCCGCGCAGGCCCCAAACAAAGCGCCAAGGCTGGTTGTTGCTGGCCGAAGGGGCCCAACGCGCAGCTTCCAGCACCGACATCAGTTGCGCCTCGGTCATCGCGTCCGTGGCGAAGGCGCGTGGCGACCAGCGGGTCAAAAATTGCGCATCAACCGGGTGATCTGCGTGGCGGGCGGGGGCAACGGGGCTGTTCATGACGACCTCTTTCTGGGGATGCCCCCCCCCTTATGCCCACCACCCGCGATAGAAAACCCCCAACTCGGTGCCATGTTTCACAGGCCTTGTGCGCGCAGGCTCTGGCCGCTGGCGGCCAGATTGGCTAGAACGCCGACATGGTCCTGCAAAAACAACCCAATTTCCTGCGTCGCCATCCCGATTTCGCGCGGTACTGGACCGGCATGGCCTTTGAAAGCATCGCCGTGCAGATCGAGGCCGTCACCATCGGCTGGCAGATCTACACCGTCAGCCGCCAGAGCCTTTCCATCGAGGAAAGCGCCTTCATGGTCGGCATGGTTGGCCTTGCCCAATTCGTGCCGATGTTCCTGCTGACGCTGTGGGCCGGATCGCTGGCCGACCGGCATTCCCGCCGGACCATCGTGCTGGGGTCCATCGCGCTGAAAATCGTCGGGGTGCTGGGTCTGGTGGCGGTGGCGTTGGAGTCGAACCCCAATCTGTCCCATATCTTCGCCATTGCCGTGCTGTTTGGTGTCAGCCGGGCGTTTCTGTCGCCCGCCGCCTCGGCGCTGACGCCGATGTTGGTGCCCAAAGCCGACATGCCACAGGCGATTTCGCTGAAATCGCTCAGTTGGCAGGTATCGGTGATCCTTGGCCCCTGGGTCGGGGGGGTTTTATGTGCGCAATCAACGGCGTTGGCCTATGGCGTTGCGGCGGGTCTTTATCTGCTGGCCATGGTGATCGTGATGACCTTGCGCGCCAACACCACCCCCATCCGCCAGCCCGGCAGCCAGATCGCGCAGATCAAAGAGGGGCTGGCCTATACGTTTCAGAACAAGATCATCTTCGGCGCCATCTCGCTTGATTTGTTCGCGGTGCTTTTGGGCGGGGCCACGGCCCTGCTGCCCGCCTTTGCCAGCGACATCCTGAAGGTTGGCCCCGAGGGCTTTGGCATCCTGCGCTCTGGCCCGGCCATAGGGGCTGTGCTGATGGCGTTGGCCTTGGCGCGCTGGCCGCTGAAACGCCGGGCCGGGGTTCGGATGTTCTGGGCGGTGGCGGCGTTCGGCCTTGCAACCGTGGTGTTCGGGCTGTCGCAGAACATGTGGCTTTCGGTGGCGGCTTTGGCGGTGCTGGGGGCGGCTGACATGATCTCGGTCTATGTCCGGCAAACCTTGGTGCAGATCGTCACGCCAGACCACATGCGGGGCCGGGTGGCTTCGGTGTCGGGTCTGTTCATCTCGGGTTCCAACGAGCTGGGAGAGTTCGAAAGCGGCGTGGTATCACGGTTCATCGGTCCGGTGGGGGCGGCTGTATTCGGCGGTGTTGGCACCCTGGTGGTGACGGGGCTTTGGGCGTGGATGTTTCCGGCCCTGCGCAAAGCCGACCTTCTGGATGATACGGGTGCCAGCGCGGAAACCACCAAGCCGCATTCGGCCGTTGCCCCGGCAAGTTGACCGCCGCATCATGGGGCAAATGAAAGGCGCCCGATGATGTTTGCCCCTGATCTGTTCCATGCAAAGACCTTCCTGATCTCGGGCGCGGGCGGTGGAGTGGGATCAGCCACCGCACGGTTGTTGCACCGCCTTGGGGCAAGGCTGGCGCTGACGGATGTGGCCGCCGACGCCTTGCAGCAAACCGCCCTGCCCCTGGATGCGCTGGCGCTGGTGGGCGATATTTCAAGCGTGGCCGCCTGCGAGGACATCATCGCCCGCACCGTGACCGCCTTTGGCCGACTGGACGGGCTGGTCAACGCGGCAGGGATCTGGGTGCAGGGCCCAAGCCATCTGGCAACCGAGGCCGAGTATGACCGCTGCCTTGCCACCAACCTGAAGGGCACGTTTTTCCTGTGCGCGCGTGCCATTCCGGCGCTGGCCGCCAGCAAGGGCGCGATCGTGAACATCAGCTCGGACGCTGGCGTGACAGGCAATGCCGGGGCCGCGATCTACTGCGCGTCCAAAGGCGGCGTGACCATGATGACCAAGGCGCTGGCCCGCGAACTGGCCCCGCAAGGCATCCGCGTCAACGCGCTTTGCCCATCCGATATTGCCAGCCCGATGTTGCAAGGTCAGGCCGACCGCTATGGCGCAGGCGATCCGCAAGCCTATGTCGCGCAGCTTTTGGCGCAGTATCCGCAAAATCCGCCGCGGTTTCTGACCCCGGATGAGGTGGCGCAGAACGTGGCCTTTCTGCTGTCGCCCGCCGCTGCCGGGATCACGGGGGCAGCGCAGATGCTTGATTTTGGCCTGACGGCGGGATACTGACACCGCCCCGTACGGACGTACAACCCCACTGCACCACGGTTTCATCTGGACAAACCCCTGCCCGTGCCGCAGCACTTGGCCAAAAGCCAAAGGCAAGCCGATGACCCTACGCCCCCAACCCCTGCGCGCGGCCCTGTGGATGACGGGGGCGATTGCGTCTTTCACCGCCATGGCTGTGGCGGGGCGGCAGGTCAGCCACCTGCATGACAGCTTCGAGATCATGACGGCGCGGTCGCTGGTCGGGTTCATCATCGTAATGATCTACACGGCCGGCACAGCGCGCTGGGCGCAGATCGGCACGCGCAAACTGGGCGGGCATCTGCTGCGCAACATCGTGCATTTCACCGGACAGAACCTTTGGTTCTGGGCGCTGACCATGATCCCGCTGGCGCAGGTGTTCGCGCTGGAATTCACCTCGCCGATCTGGGTGATCCTGCTGTCACCGCTGCTGCTGGGCGAACGTCTGACGCGTGCGCGGCTGCTGGCGGCGGGTTTGGGCTTTGCGGGTATCCTGATCGTGGCGCGGCCTGACCTGTCGCATCTTAGCCCCGGCGTGATGGCGGCGGCGGGGTCTGCGGTGTTCTTTGCCACCACCTCTATCCTGACCAAGGTGCTGACGCGGCAGGAAAACATCCTGACCATCCTGTTCTGGCTGACCCTGATGCAGTTCTTCTTCGGGCTGATCGGCGCGGGTCACGACGGTGTGGTGCATCTGCCCGACGCACAGACCCTGCCGTGGTTGTTGCTGATTGGCGGCGCCGGGGTGCTGGCGCATCTGAGCCTGACGCAGGCCTTGTCGGTTGCGCCTGCGTCCTATGTGGTGCCGCTGGATTTCGTGCGCCTGCCCGTGATCGCGGTGGTCGGTGCGCTGGTTTATGCGGAACCCCTTGACCCGTTCGTGCTGCTGGGAGGCGCGGTCATTTTCGCGGGCATCTGGATCAATATCCGGGCCGAATTGCGATCCGGCCGCAATAGGGCAACCGTCACGAATTCGTGACGTGGCGTCATTGGTTGACCCCCTGCGAATTTGCCGCATAGGTTTTCGCATCGCCGCAATTCCACTCACAACGCCGCAATCAAGACGGGCCGTGAACGTTGCAGCAGCTTAAGGGGGAGGATTGCATGAAACAGACCATTACAGCGCTTGGCGCGCTGGCCTTGACCACAACGGTGGCATCGGCGGGGGGCATTGAACGCGGCACGCTGGGCTATTCGGCGCTGTTCGAAGACGGCCGGGTGCTGACCACCGGTCTGTCCAGCGTCAGTCCCCGCGTTGTTGGCACCTACCCCGACAGGTTGGAGGGTGGATCGACGGGCAATATGGCGCAAAGCTATACCACGCTGTCATTTGCGTACAAAGCCGATCTGAATGACAGGCTTGCCTATGCTTTTTACCTGAATACCCCGTTTGGTGCCGATGCGCTGTACCCCGCAGGCCCTTACACCGGACTTCAGGCGCATTGGACCACAAACCAGCTGGCCGCCGTCCTGAAGTACAAGGTCACGGATGCGGTTTCCGTCTATGGCGGCCTGCGCCATCTGGAATCCAAGGCCGAGATTGCCATTCCGGCGGCGCTGGTGCGGTTCAATTACACCGCAGTCGGCAGCGCCAAGGATTTCGGCTATCTAGTTGGCGTGGCGTATGAAAAGCCGGAAATCGCCCTGCGGGTTGCCTTGACCTACGAAAATGCCGTCACCCAGGCCTTTGCCACCCATGAAACCGGCCGTCCCTTTGGTGACGCCGGTGCCGACACCATCACCGAAATCGAAATTCCCCAGTCCGTCGCGCTTGATTTCCAGTCGGGTGTTGCAAAAGACACGCTGGTCTTCGGCTCGATCCGCTGGACGGAATGGTCGAAATGGCAAGTCAACCCCCCGGCCTATTTCGACGTGACGGGGATGTCCGTCACCGGGTTTGACAACAATGTGCTGGCCTTCAGACTGGGCGTTGGGCGCAAGATCAACGACGCGCTTTCGGTGTTTGCGCGTGTGGGCTACGAAGAACCCAAGGGCGGCGTGTCGTCGCGGCTGTCTCCGACCGATGGCACCAAAAGCATCGGCTTTGGCGGCACCTACACCAATGACAACATGAAGATCACCGGCGGTGTCGAATACGTCGCTGTGGGTGACGCGATTGACGGATCGGGCACGATGTTTGAAGGCAATTCGGCGGTGGGCCTGGGCCTTTCGGTCGCCTACACGTTCTGATCGCCAATGCCGATCAGTCCAAGGCCCCGCAGCGCAGGCGGGGCCTTTTTCATGCCCGGCATTTTCCGCGTGAAATCCCCGCGCGCCACGGGTAACAACGGCGCAACAGCATGGGGACGCCGCGATGATCTACAGTTCTGGTCAGCACTATATGGACGCCACGCAAAAGCGTGTGCTGCTGTTTGGCATGTCGGGGCTTGGCAAGACATATCTGTCGAACATGCTGCGCGATTCCGGGTCGTGGTTTCACTACTCGGTCGATTACCGCATCGGGACCCGCTATATGGGCGAATACATCAGCGACAACTTCAAGCGCGAGGCGATGAAGGTGCCGCTGCTGCGCGAGCTGATGATGTCGGACTCGGTCTATATCGCGTCCAACATCACCTTTGACAATCTGGCGCCGCTGTCCACCTATCTGGGCAAACCTGGCGATCCGGCGCGCGGCGGCATTGCCTTTGACGAATATCAGCGCCGGCAGGCCCAACATGCGCAGGCCGAGGTGGCCGCCATGCTGGACACCCAACGCTTTATCGACCGTGCGCAGGACATCTATGGCTATCAGCACTTTATCTGCGACACCTCGGGTTCGATCTGCGAGGTGGTCAACGCCGATGATCCGGCCGATCCGGTGATGACGGCGCTGTCTGCCAATATGCTGGTGGTCTGGATCCAGGGATCAGACGCGCACAAGGCCGAACTGGCCCGCCGGTTTGATCGCGCGCCCAAGCCGATGTATTACCGCCCCGATTTCCTGCTTGACCTTTGGGCCGAATATCTGGCCACCCAGGGCAAGCCCGCGGATCAGGTCGATCCCGACGCGTTTCTGCGCTTTGGCTATGCCCGCCTGCTGGATCACCGCCAACCCCGCTATGATGCCATGGCGCGCTGGGGGGTGACCGTGACCGCCCAGCAGGTGGCCACGGTCCGCAGCCCTGCCGACTTTGACACACTGATCGCGCAGGCGCTTGATCGCCGCGCGGCCAACGCCTAAATATCGACCCTTCAGGAGACGAACATGCCCATCACTCTGCCCAGCACCCTGCCCGCCTTTGACGTTCTGCGGAACGAGGGCGTCATGGTGATGTCGCCAGAGCGGGCACAGTCACAGGAAATCCGCCCGTTGCGGATTGCCCTTCTGAACCTGATGCCCAAGAAAATTCAGACTGAAAACCAGTTCGCCCGCCTGATTGGCGCGACGCCGTTGCAGATTGATCTGTCGCTGATCCGCATGTCGGAACACCTGACCAAGAACACCGCCGCCGCCCATATGGAGGAATTCTACCGCCCCTTTGCCGAGGTGGAAGCATCTGGCGAAAAGTTTGACGGCCTGATCATCACCGGCGCACCGATTGAACATCTGCCGTTCGAGCAGGTGACGTATTGGGATGAATTGCGCCGGGTCATGGATTGGACGCAGACCCATGTGCATTCCACCTTTGGGGTGTGCTGGGGCCGCATGGCCATGATCTCTCGCTTTCACGGCGTGCAAAAGCATATGCTGTCGCACACGGCCTTGGCCTGCTTTCGGCCCCAGACCCTGACCCCGACCTCGCCCTATCTGCGCGGGTTTTCGGATGATTTCGTGATTCCGGTCAGCCGCTGGACCGAGATGAAACAGCCCGAGATTGACGCAGCCCCCGGCCTGCGCACCCTGCTGGGTTCAGACGAGGTGGGGCCTTGCCTGATCGAAGACCCCGGTCACAGGTCGTTGTATATCTTCAACCACTTTGAATATGACAGCGACACACTGAAGCAGGAATATGACCGCGACGTTGCCAACGGCACGCCGATCAACATTCCGTTGAACTACTACCCGGGCGACAACCCGGCCCTACCTCCGTTGAACAGGTGGCGCAGCCACGCCCATTTGCTTTATGGCAACTGGATCAATGAGATGTATCAGGGAACACCCTATGATCTGGCCGAAATTGGCCGTTAGTCTGCTGCTGCTGCTTGCCCTTATGGGCGGGTTTTGGCTTTACGTCCTTCACCGCGCCGCCACACGCGAGGCTGCGCTGATTGCGGCCTATCCGCCGACGGGCCAGTTTCTGACAGTGAACGGCTTGCGGGTGCATGTGCTGATCGCAGGGGCCGGGCCCGATCTGATCCTGATCCATGGGGCCTCGGGCAACGCGCGCGACGTGACGCGGGCGCTGGCCGCGCGGCTGACCGATCAGTACCGTGTCATCGCGTTTGATCGTCCTGGTCTGGGCTGGTCTGATGCGTTGACCGATGACAGCCTTGCCGCGCAGGCCCTGCATCTTTCGGCGGCGGCCACGCAACTGGGCGTCACCGATCCCCTGGTGGTGGGGCAAAGCTATGGCGGATCGGTCGGGCTGGCCTGGGTGCTGCATGCGCCGTTGAAACCCCGGGCGCTTGTGCTGATCTCGTCGCCCTCGCTGCCGTGGCCGGGGCCGCTGGACATCTGGTATCGGATGACGTCAACCCGCATCGGCGCGGCCATTCTGATCCCGCTGGCCACGGCTTTTGTGACGGAAAGCCATATTGACGCCAGCATTGCAGGCATCTTTCACCCCGCAACGGTCCCGCCGGGCTATGCGGATGCCATCGACGCCCCGATGACGCTGCGCCGATCAGCCCTGCGTGCCAACATCGGTCAGGTCAATGCCCTGCGCGCGCAAATTGTTGCGATGGAGCCGCATTACGCGCAACCGGCCCTGCCCATCGAACTGATCCATGGCACCGCCGATACCATTGTGCCGCTGCACATCCACTCGGCCCCCTTCGCAGCCGCCCACCGGAATGCGAACCTGACGGTGATCGAGGGTGCAGGCCATATGCCGCACTACAGCCACCCTGATCTGGTGATCGCCGCCATCGCCCGGGCCGCATTGCGCAGCCCGCCGCAATCGCCATAGTGGTGGGCACAAGTCCAACCGGAGTTTGCCATGACCGACCTGCCCTTTGACGGTGCCATCAGTCGCTATTTCCACGAAGGCGCGCCCAAGGCGGTACGCCATGCCATCGAAAAGGCCGGCAAGGACGACATCCTTTGGCAGGATTATCCCTACCGCGAAGAGTTGAAGAAAAAGGACTATGCCGCGCATATGGAGGCGTTGCAGATACAGCTTGTCCGCCTGCAAGCCGATGTAAAGGCCACGGCCAAGCGCATTGTGGTGGTGTTTGAGGGCCGCGACGCCGCTGGCAAAGGCGGTGCAATTGGTGCCATGCGCGAAAACCTGAACCCGCGTGTGGCGACGGTGGTGGCGTTGCCGAAACCTTCCGACCGCGAGGCTGCACAGTGGTATTTCCAGCGTTACGTGGATTGGCTGCCCGCCGGTGGTGAAATCGCGCTGTTCGACCGCTCATGGTACAACCGCGCGATGATTGAATCCGTGTTCGGTTTTTGCACGCCCGAACAGCGCGCCAAGTTCTTCCGGCAACTGCCCGATTTTGAACGCATGATCGTGGATGAGGGCATCACCCTGATCAAGTTGTGGCTGGAGGTCGGGCAAGCCGAGCAGCTGAAGCGCTTTCTGGACCGCGAGCAAGACCCGCTGAAGCAGTGGAAACTGTCCAGCATCGACATCGACGGGCTGTCGAAATGGGATGCCTATTCGGCCGCCATCGCGGAAACCATGGAAACCAGCGATTTCAAATACGCCCCCTGGACGGTGATCCTGTCGGATGACAAGCTGCGCGCGCGGATCGCGGCGGTGCAGACCCTGCTGCATGCTGTGGATTACAAAGGCAAAGACAAGGACGCCATCGGCAAGATCGACGGCAGGATCTGCGGCGGTGCAAAGCTGCGTCCCAAGGCATGAAACGTGGCTATCATCACGGCAACCTGCGGCAAGCCCTGATCGACGCGGCGCTTGTGCTGATCGCCGCGCAGGGGCCGACCGGCTTTACCCTGTCCGAGGCCGCAAAGGCCGCCGACGTGACGCCCGCCGCCGTATACCGCCATTTCGCCGGCCGCGATGATCTGATCGCGGAAGTTGCCCGCCAAGGCTATGACATTTTCGCAGCCCTGATGGAGTTTGCCTTCAACAACGGCCAACCAACGGCTTTGGCAGCATTCGAGGCGACAGGGCGGGCCTATCTGGCGTTTGCCCGGAAATATCCCGGTCATTACATGGCGATGTTCGAATCCGGGTTGAACCTGAACGCGCATCCCGAACTGGCCGCGGTGGCGCAAAAGGCGCGCGGGGTGCTGGAACGTGCGGCAGAGAACCTGTCCCAGCACATGCCCGCCGCCAAACGCCCCCCCGCCACCATGTTTTCGGCCCATATCTGGGCGCTAAGCCATGGCGTTGTGGAACTGTTCATGCGCGGATCGCCCGGCGCAAAAAGCCCCTTTCCACCCGAAGACCTGCTGGAGGCGGGCATCGGCATCTATCTGCGGGGTTTGGGCCTGCTGCCCCCAGACAGATAGGGGCGCTGCCCCGCTCGCTGTGCTCGCCCCCCGGGATATTTCAGCACAGAGGATGTCAGCGGAACAGCACAAGCGCACCAGGAGACCAGGCCACCCGCGCCCGGGTGCCAATATCAAGCACCGGGCGGCCAAACACGTTGCGCATCGACAGGCGCATCGGTTTGTCGGTGCCGTCAAGCCTGATGTCGTAATAGGTCATGTCGCCGTAATAAACGACCTCTTCGACCACGGCGAGGCTTTCGCGGTCGGTCGCGGTCTGGCCGTCGAAAAGGATGGTCAGCGTTTCAGGCCTGAAGCCGATCGAGGCCCCCGTGGGTGTGGGGGTGCCCATCACCTGACTTGCGTCAAGCGTCACCGGACCAAAGCCCTGCGCGTCCACGCTCACCCGCCCTTCGGATTCCGACAAGATACTGGCGGGCAGGAAGTTCATGGTGCCGATGAAATCTGCAACCTTGCGGCTGTTCGGACGTCGGTACAGGGTTTCCGGATCAGCCAACTGCGCGATTTCGCCTTCAAACATCACCGCGATGCGGTCCGACATCACCAGCGCTTCTTCCTGATCATGCGTCACCAGAATGAAGGTGATGCCGACCTGACGCTGCAACTTGATCAGTTCCATCTGCATCTGCTCGCGCATTTTCTTGTCCAGCGCCGACAGCGGTTCATCCAGCAGCAGCACCTTGGGCTTGAGGATCAGCGCCCGCGCCAGCGCCACCCGTTGCCGCTGTCCGCCCGAAAGCGCATGCGCGGCGCGCGCGCCATAGCCCTTCAGGCCAACCATTTCCAAAGCTTCGGCCACCGCCGTCGCCTTTTCGGCCGCAGAACGCGGGTCCTTGCGCAGACCAAAGCCGACGTTCTGTTCCACCGTCAGATGCGGGAAGATCGCATAGGACTGGAACACCATGTTGGTCGGGCGCACGTTGGCCGGAACCCGGGCCATGTCCTTGCCGTCAATCATGACGACGCCCGAGGAAATGCCCTCAAACCCCGCAATGGTGCGCAGCAGCGTGGTCTTGCCACAGCCAGATGGCCCCAACAGCGAGAAAAACTCGCCCGCCCGGATGGTGGCCGTGATGCCGCGCAGCGCGTGGTAGTCGCCGTAGTATTTATGAACGTCCTTGAACTCGATCATGGTTTGATTGGGCATGTTGGGTTTTTCAGACGTCACAGGAAGCCTCCAGTATCCTTGCCGCCGGTTTTGGCGATGCCACGGCGGCGGAAATATTCAGCGGTTGCAAGCAGGGCGATGGACAGACACACCAGAATCGTCCCCAGCGCCAGAATGACCGGCACATTCTGCGGAAAACGGAACTGACCAAAGATATAGACTGGCAGCGTGTTTTCATTGCCCGCAAGGAAGAAGGCCATGATGAATTCGTCAAGGCTGATGGTGAAGGTGATCAACAGCGATGAGATGATCCCCGGCATCACCAAAGGCAGGATCACCAGACGGAACGCCGACAGCGGGGATTCCCCCAGATCATAGGCGGCCTCTTCAAGCGATTGATCCAGCGACTGGAATGCCGCCGACAGGATCGCAATCGAGAACGGTGTGCAGACCAGCACATGGCCCAGGATCACGGTAAACAGCGACAGCGGCACCCCCAGCCCCAGCAGAACCGCCAACAGCGCCACTGCCAGAATGATTTCAGGCAGCACCAGCGGCAGCATGATCAGCCCCATCAGCGGTGCCTTGAACGGAAACGCATAGCGGGTCGAGGCCCGCGACGCGAATATCCCCAAAGCGGTGGCCAGAATCGACGACGACGCAGCGATGATCAGCGAGTTTTTCAGCGCCCGGTGCAGTTCCGGCTCTTGCCACAGTTTTTCAAACCATTTGGTCGTGGCCCCTGCCAAAGGGAAGGCCACCGTGGTGGCATCGTTGAAGGCAAAAATCGGCAGCAAGGCGATGGGGGCATAAAGAAACACCAGATACGCCAGCGTGTAGAATCGAAACCATCCTCCCCGCATCATTTGTTCCCCTTCAGGAAGCGCCGGTTCGCCGCAAGGAACAGCAGGCTGACCGCCACCACCATCGCCATGGCCGAAATCGCCAGCGCCGAGCCCATCGGGTAATTGTCCAGCTTTTTGTAATTCAGCTCGATCAGGTTGGCGACCAGTTTGCCCTCGGGACCACCCAGCAGATTGGGCGTGACATAGTCTCCGATCGTCGGAATAAACACGATCAGCACCGACGAAATCACCCCCGCCATCGACAAGGGCAGCGTCACCCGAATGAAGGTCATGAACGGCGTCTCGCCCAGATCGCGCCCAGCCTCAAGGAACGACCGGTCGATCTTTTCCAGCGCCACAAAGATCGGCAGGATCGCAAACGGCGCATAGGCATGTGCCAAAGCGGTGACAACAGCGCCAATGCTGTAGTTGATCGCCTGCAAGGGCTCTGAAATCACCCCCAGCCACATCAATGATGAATTCACCACCCCGTTGAAGCCCAAGATCACCTTCCACAGGAAAATCCGGATCAGATAGGACGTCCAGAACGGGATGGTGATCAGGAACAGCCAAAGCGACTTTTTCGACGGGCTGACGTGGAAGCTGACGAAATAGGCCACCGGATAGGCGGTCAGCACGGTCACCGCCGTCACCGTCAAAGCCACCAGCAACGACCGCAACAGCAGGGTGCGCGCCAACGGGTCTGACCAGACGCCGTTGTAGCGCGACGCTTCGACCAACGCGCCATCCACGGTCTTGTACGAGATGCACTCGCCGTAGTAATGGCAGGTCTGAAAGTCTTTGATGATGGTCAGATAGCCATCGGTCATGAAGCTGTAGGCGAAGATCATCGCCAGCGGCGCCGCCAAAAGCAGCGTTGCATAAACCGCTGTCGGGCTGATCATCAGCAAACCATTGGTCGCTTCAGACCGACCAAGCCGGCCCGAACGGGTCGATTGCGCCATCATTCCCCCTGTCATGCCATTTGCTGGCCGTTCTTAGACGTTTGATCAAATTAAGCCGATCCCGGATTCCCGCGCAAGCCCAATTCAATCCCATCTAAAACCGCCCACACCGCAAAGGGCAAGCGCAGGCGTCAGTTTCCAACGCGTTCGATGGCAATTGCCCGCTTTTTCAGCTCGTCATACAGGGTTGGAACCACGCGCAGCGCGGAAACCGCAACCCGCAGCGCATCAACGATCCGCTCTTCGCTGCCCTGCCCGGCCACGCGCCAGACCATGCGACAGGTGACGCCGTCATCATAGACGATTTCGGTCGCGCCGGTGCGTGACTTGCGCCAGCCCAGAAAATCCGCGCCGCCGTGGGGGGCGTGGAACGTGCTTTGAAGTCCCATCATGTGGTCCTTTCTTTATCTGCTCTGGCTGCAGTATTGCCAAAGCCCGGCCCCTTGGGTCAACCAACCCATTGCGATGGCGCAAAAATTACTACCAAAAGAGTCCACAAAGCCACAGTCACGGCGTTTTGGCGCGATTCTGGAAACAGCGATCCAGCCGGCCAGACAGTGGCCTACACCGCCATGTCCGAAGGCGGGCGCGGCAAAAGATGGCCCAGTGCCGCAAGCCCGGATTCGTACTGCTGACGCGGGATATTGCCCACAACGGCCAGCCGCACCGCGTTTGGCGCCCGGCCATGAAACATCGCGTATTCATCGGCCGACCGCACCAGAACCCCCTGTTCCTCGGCCATCCGCGTGAAGGTCGACGCCCGCCAACCCTGCGGCAGACGCAGCCAGCCGAACGGCATTCCCGGCTGCCACTTCAGATCAAAGGCGCCCAGTCGGTTGACCATGATCTGCAGGCGCTCTGACAGATCCTGCTGCACCCGCGCCCGGATTTCCGCGCCCTGCCCCGATGTCAACAACTCCAGACACAATTCTGACACAGGCCGGGCCAGCGCGAAAAAGCTGTGCTGCGCGGTCAGTCGCCCGGCCTCCCCCATGCCGGTCGGACAGACTGCGAACCCAAAGCGCAGCGCGGCTGATACCGATTTCGACAGGCTGCCCACGAACCATACCCTTTCGGGCGCAAGTGCGCGCAGGGAAGGCAGGTCCGATTGTGTCGGCGCATAGCATTCGTCTTCGACAATGTGCAGATCATACTTGCGCGCAATGGATACAATGTCCAACCGTCGCTGCCGCCCCATGCGCGCCGTGGTCGGGTTCTGGGTTTCCGGTGTCACGCACAAAACCTGCGGCCCATAGCGGCGGCATGCTGCTTCAAGCGCGTCCGGGCGCAGACCTTCGTCGTCCAGTTCAACCCCCACCACTTCGGCGCGGGCGGCACGGGCGGCATACCGGAAACCGGGATAAGACAGATCCTCGGTCAGCACCACGGGGCGATCCCCGCGCAGGCAGCAATTCAAGATCAGCGCGATGCCGTTCTGCCCGCCGTGGTTCAGCATGATGTCGTCCGGGCCAATCGGGCCCAACATCCGATCGCCCAGCCAATCGACAATGGCCGCACGCAGCGGGCCTTCATCAGATTGTCGCGTATATTCCAGCCACTTGGACGAAATCCCATCGGCCATCTTCCGCAGGATCTGCGCAAAAACCTCGGTCTGCCCCACATCGGGCAAGCGTGGCGCGCGCAGATCAACCCGCCCCGCGGAAACCCAGGCGTCGCGCTCGACAAACAGCGATTGCGTCGGACCAAGCCGCGGACTGGAGGCCGCAACAAAGGTGCCCCGCCCCACAGTCGCCTCCAACAGACCCTCTTGCGTGGCGATCTGATAGGCCCGCGACACCGTGCCCGGCGTCACCGACAACCGATAGGCCAGATCACGGACCGTCGGCAGCTGCGCACCTTCGGCCAACTGCCCGGTGCGGATGGCATCGCGCAGCGCCCGTGTCAGCGCCAGATACTTTGGCGTACCGGCTTCGGCCAGA